>CANRGN010000027.1 GCA_947630235.1 uncultured Clostridia bacterium | reverse complement strand
ATGTTCAAAACAATATTTCAAAACATTTTCTTAACTTACACAATAAATTGAAAAGTGTTAGGAAAAATGTTAGGAAATCTGCAATTTTAAAATTAAAACACCAAGTTCTGATTTCTCGAAATACTTGGTGTTCTAATGGTGCAGATGGCCGGAATCGAACCGGCACGGATTATTCGTCCGCAGGATTTTAAGTCCTGTGCGTCTGCCAGTTTCGCCACATCTGCATTTATTTAGTTATTAGCTAACTGACGAGTATAATTATAACTACATTTAACTCATTTGTCAACCCTTTTTTAAAAATTTTTTTCAATTTTTTTATTTATTTTTTTAAACGTTCATTCAAAATTTTATTCAACCATTTTTTAATTTTTAATAAATTAAAATATATAAACCAAAATGCTAAAATCAATAATAAATAGATTTTAGCATTTTATTATTAATCTTGAGTATAAGGAATAACTGCAATATGTCTTCCTCTTTTTACAGCTGTAGTTATAAATCTTTGATGTTTACTACATGCTCCTGTAGCTCTTCTTGGTAATATTTTACCTTTTTCGTTGATAAATTTCTTTAATTGATCAGCGTTTTTGTAATCAAGAACAAAGTTTTTGTCATTACATAACATACAAACTTTTTTTCTCATTTTTCTAAATTTTGGATTAAAATCATCATCTTGATTATTTCTTCTATTATTCTTTTTATTTTGTTTTTTATCAGACATCTTTTAAAACCTCCTATTCTTAAATATTTTTAAATAATATATCTAGTTTAATAGGCATGAACCTATATTTTTACTAATTAAAATGGTAAATCATCATCAGATGAATCTACTTGGAATTCAGTGTTATTAGACATTGTTGTTCCGAAAGTATTTTCAAAATTATTAGATGTATCTCCATCTCTTTTACTATCAGCAAAATAAGCTTCTTCTGCAACAACTTCTGTTGCATATCTTTTTTGCCCATTTTCATCATCCCAAGTTCTTGTTTGGATTCTTCCAATTATTCCAACTTGTTGACCTTTTTTGAAATATTTACTACAGAATTCACCAGTTTTACTCCAAGCAACAATATTGATAAAATCTGCTTGTCTTTCTTCACCTGGTGCTGCAAATCTTCTATTTACAGCTAAACTAAATGAAGCGACCATTGTATTATTTGTTTTAGTATATCTAACTTCAGGATCTCTTGTTAATCTTCCCATTAATACTACTTTATTCATATTATCACCTCTTGTACTTATTCTTCATCTTTTCTTACTACGATAAATTTTATAACTTCGTCTGTAATTCTGTATACTCTTTCTAGTTCTTTTATTAGAGTTGGATTTGCTTCGAAATTTATTAAAACATATATACCTTCTGAATTCTTTTTGATTTCATAAGCTAATTTCTTTTTTCCCATTTCTTCAACAGATTCAACTTTTCCATCACTATTAATTAAGTCTGAAAATTTTGTAATTAAATCTTTAACTCCAGCTTCTTCAACACTTGGATTAATAATGAATACTGTTTCGTATTTATTCATTATCATTCACCTCCTTTTGGATATAAAACCCATATACATTGCCATATATGAGTAAGGAAATAGCTTTTGGCTATTTTTTACTATGCTATTTTAACATAATTTTACAGTATTTGCAAGTATTTTAGTATAAATCTTTTAAATCCCATAAAGTTCCATCAACTGTATCTTTTAAAATAATACCTTTACTTTCTAATTCATTTCTAATATTATCTGCTAATTCAAATTCTTTATTAATTTTAGCTTCTTTTCTTTTTTCTATCTGTGAATTTATATAATCTTCTTGAATATCTAATTTTTTCAAATATTTTTGTTTCATTTCTTTTATAAATTTATCTGAATCTTGCTCAAACAAACCTAATACTCCATAAACTTCTTTTATATCATTTAACATCTTTTTTAAAGTATTAGCTGTAATTTGTTTTTGACCTTTTTTAGCAGTTTTCATTATATTATTAATATATTTAAATATTACATGAAGATTTGCAATAACACTAACAGTATTAAAATCGTCATCCATTGCTTCAATAAACTTTGAAATTATAGTATCTGAAGTTTCATCTTTTATTATTTCTCCATTTTCATTACCATCATTTGTTTCAATGTATTTATTTACATCTTTTAAAGTAGTATAAAAATAATACATATGACCTTCTGCAATTCTGAAATCCTCATCATGAATATCTATATCAGAAGAATAATGCTTTGAAAACATAAGGTATTTAATAACTTCATAATTATACATTTTTAGTGCATCTCTAATTGTTAAAGAATTTCCTAAAGATTTACTCATTTTTTCCCCATTTATCTTAATAAGACCACAATGAGACCAATAATTAACAAATTTTTTTCCTGTTAAAGCTTCGCTTTGCGCAATTTCATTTTCATGATGTGGAAAAAGTAAATCTCTTCCTCCTCCATGAATATCTATTGTTTCTCCCAATGTATTTAAAATCATAGATGAACATTCTATATGCCATCCTGGTCTACCTTTACCCCAAGGAGAATCCCACCATATTTCACCTTCTTTTGCAGATTTCCAAAGTGCAAAATCCACCGGATTC
This sequence comes from uncultured Clostridia bacterium, assembly GCA_947630235.1. GTDB lineage: Bacteria > Bacillota > Clostridia > TANB77 > CAG-508 > Scatovivens. Next base: position 28,081 of record CANRGN010000027.1, on the reverse strand, counting down.
TTTTTTCCTTCTTCAAGCTCTATACGTACACCATTTAACATATCTTCCACTTTTCTATTAGATAATTTTCCATATTCTGGAAAAGATTTAACAGAAAAATAAACATCTCCATTTTCAGCAACATATGCGTGATTTTTATCTATTAATCCTTGAACAAAATTTATAATATTTTGAATATATTCTGATGCTTTAGTTTTTATATCTGCATCTTTAACATGAAGATTTTTCATATCTTTTTCATTTTCTATAATTTGTTCTTTAGCAAATTCAACTGCATTTTTCCCCTTTTCATTAGCTCTTTTTATAATTTTATCATCCACATCTGTATAATTTCTTACATATGTAACTTTATATCCTCTATATCTCAAATATTCTGTAATCATAGAATATGTAATTGCTTGCCTTGCATGACCAATATGGCTTAAATCATAAACAGTTATACCACAAGCATACATTTTAACTTCTCCTGGAGTTATTGGAATAAACTCTTCTTTTTTACCTGTCATTGAATTTAAAATTTTCATAAAAAACGCTCCTCCTTTAAACATATTCTACAAAATTATAAATATTCTATCATATTATATACTATATTTTCAAGAAAATTTAACAAAAAAAAGCAGAACAATAGTAGACTTTTTCTCATGTTAGACTATTAAAATATATTGCAAAATCCAAGTTTAATTGTTCATGCGCCAATTTTTACAAAAATTGTGTGCTATGCTTTTACTTAAGCCTAGCTACAGAAAACGTTCATACAAAATAAAAAGCTAGCTCTTGATAAAATCAAAATCTAGCTTTCTATAATATAATTTAAACATTTTCATTCTCTTTTACTTCTTCATTTTCCACTTCTTCTCCTGTAACTACTTCCATACTAGCTACAGAAACTTCATAAGCTACTCTAGTTTCAGTAGTTCCATCTTCATACTTTTTCTCATAAGTTCTAGATTGAACTCTTCCTATTAATTTAACCTCTGTTCCAACTTCCATATTTTGACAGAATCTAGCATTTCTTCCCCATGCAATACATGGTATGTAATCACTTTTATTATAAGCTCTATTTACTGCTAATAAAATATCTGCAATTTCACGGCCAAATGGTGTTTGTCTGTATATAGGTTTTTTACATATATATCCTATAAGTTCTACTTCGTTTGTAACAGTTTCTCTATCATCATCATTTATTTCTACTTCTTTTATTTCTTTAGCAAAAACTGTTAAAACTAATCTGTTTTTTTCATTTTCATAATTATTGTAAGATCTAAATTGACCTTCAATTTCTAAACCTTTTCCGATACTTAAGTCAATATCTGTTATTAATCTTTCTGATATTGTTATAGGGATAATATCTGTAGTTGAACTTAGTCTGACAACTTCTAAATTGAAAAGATAAAATTTCTCCCCATAGATTTCATGACTATAAGTTTTCTCACTCACTACTTTTCCTACCAATATTAAATGGTTATTCTCTGAATAATTTGTATTCAATTTAATTCCTCCTTAAATTTATCTAATGTATCCCTCTAAAATGTATTATCTCTTATTGGTTAATGAATAATTTTAACCTTAACATTTCCAATTATAACACTATTTTTTTTATTTGTCTACATAAAATTGAAAAAATATGTGATTTTTTTACAAAAAAATGTTTTTTATGTTTTTTTGTAACCCCATATCTAATCGAAAATAATTAAAAAGGTAACTAATTACATAATCATTTGTAAACCATTTTTATTTATGTTAATCTTCATCTTCTAGTACATATTTTTTAAATAAACAGCCTCTTTCTTCAAAATTTTTGAAAAATCCGTAACTTGTAGCTGCAGGAGTAAGTAAGCATATTTTTCCTTTTTCAGTTACTTCTTTTGATTTTTTTACAGCAGATTTTAAATCTTCAAAATAAAACATTTCTTTTTCAGAATTTTTTAATCTATTATATATAATTTCACCTGTAGTATGAATGCAAATAATATTTTTAACTTCTGAAGATTTTAAAAATTCAATTAAATCATCTAAATTTACTCCCCTATCTTTTCCACCTATAATTATTGTATTAACTTTTTTTAAAGCTTTTATACCATTTATTGTGGCTTCTGGAATTGTTGCTATTGAATCATTATAAAAATCTACTCCATTTATATTTGAAACAAATTCTAATCTATGTTCTAATGAATGAAATGAACAAATTGCTTCTATTGTTTTTGTTATATCTAAATTTAATATTTTAGAAACTGCAATTACAAACATTATATTATTTAAATTATGAATACCCTTTAAATTCATTTGCATATTTATATTCATTATTTTTTCTTCATTATAATAAATATGTTCATTTTTAATATATATGTTATTTTTTTGCTTTTTTATATTATTTTCTATTTCATTAGAATTCATAAAAACAGAAATATCATTTTCTTTATATGGAAAATTAATTTTTATCATATTCTCATTTTCCGAATTATATATAAAATAATCATTTTCTTTTTGATATTTTGCAATATTGAATTTGGCTTTTACATAATCTTCAAATGATTTATAATGATCTAAATGTTCTTCATAAGCATTTAGCATTATAGCAATGTGAGGAGATTTCTTTGCAAATTCTAATGTATGTGAAGAAACCTCTAAAACAGCTATTGTATCTTTATCTATTTCTTCAATATCATCAAAAATTGGAACTCCTATATTTTCTAATAATAAAGATTTTTTACCACAATTTAATAAAACTTTATTTATTAAAGAACTTGTAGTACTCTTTCCTTTAGTTCCTGTAATTCCTATAGTAACTATATCAAAAAATTTTAAAAATAATTCATATTCACTAGTAATTTTTTTTATAATTTTTTCTATATTATAATTTTTTAAAGAAATTCCTGGAGCTTTTATTATTAAATCGTATTTTTCTAAAAGAGTAACATCTATCTTTCCAAGAATAACTTCACAAAATATATCTTCATTTAATTCTGGATTTATTTCTAATAAACTTAAATTCTCATCCATTATATCTATTCTTTTTTCAGGAAAATTTTTTCTTAAAAAATTATATGTTGATTTTCCTTGCTTTCCATACCCTAATATTATTATTTTTTTATCTTCTAAATAATTTAATAATTCTTTTAACATTCTTCAATCTTCTTTCTTAACATTTTTTGTAAAAACTCTGGTAAATTATTATTTTCATCAAAACCTTTTAGAATTTGTTCATCTCTAATTAATTCATAATTATCTTTATAAAATTTAGCTAAAATAGGAAGTTTACTTTCTTCTGTATTTTCAATTAATTTTGAAATAGCATATTTTACTTCATAATATGTTCCTACACATTCGAATGGTTTCGTTTTCCCATATCCGCATAATTCTATAAAAGTTGATTTTAAAGATTCCTTATTTAATAAATCTTCGCCAAACATTTCTATTAATTTTTCTTTTTCCATAAAAGCACTCATCATTATATATACAAATAAACATTTTGGGCAATTGCAACACCATTTCCAAGGTGTAGTTTTACTTCCAACATTGCAACTCTTTATAGTTCTATAATATTTATCATTATTTGAAAATAATTTTGCTATTTGAATTTCAGCAAGTGGTCTTAATAAGCTAAAATATGATACATTTGATTTTAAATATTTCTCCTCATAAAATTTAAAATCATTTTCAAATTCATAACTTTTTGAATATTGATGATTAATTTTCTCACCTTCAACGTTTGATTCATTAGCACTTGATTCATTAGATAAAGTTATATATTTTATATTCATTAAACTTGCTACAAAATAAGTTAAAAAAGCAAGCATTGATGAAAATGGAGTATGACCATTTATGAATCCGGCATTATTTAAAAGTAATAATTTTTTATCTATTACTCTAATTACTTCTATTATTCTATCATTTTCAAATCCAGCAATTTTAGCACACTCAAGAGTTACTTCTTTAGGATTTACTATAAAAGCATAACTTTTTTCTTTATATTCTTTCAATAATTCCAAAGTAACTACAGAATCTTTTCCACCACCTATAGGAATTATAAATCCATCATTTAATTCTGGCTTTTCATTTATTTGTAAACTTTCACCTTCATAAGTTATATTCATAAAATTTTGTATATCAGTTTTAATTCCATTTGTAAAAAATAATTCACCTAAACCATAAAAATATAATTTTTTAAACCAAAGAATTTGTTCATTATTTAAATTACCACATTTTATAATTACGTTTTTTGAACAAACAGCTTTCCAATAACTAATAAGTTCAACTAATCCTAAATTAAAAGCTATATTTTTTATATTATTATCAACTTTATTAAATTTAAAATTCTTTTTTAAAATTTTTGTAGTAGGAGAAAATTTTACTAATCCTACTATGTTAAAATAAAATTTTAAAATAATATAATTTTCATCTTCTAAAATCTCATAATTTTCATAAATAAAAGTATTATATTTTTCTCTTAAATATTCAAATTTTAAATTATTATCTTGCATATTTTTTCCTTCCAAATTAATCTATTTTCTTATATTATATTATTACTTTTTTGAAAATTTGTAAACAATTTAATTATAATAGATTTCTTCAAAGAACTTTTCCTACTAAATAACAAAAACTCTAGCATTTTTAGCTAGAGTTTTTGTTATTCATTTTAGAGAAAAACCAGTAGCAAAAAATTTATATCCGTCTATTACACTTCCTGAATACACTTTACTACCACCAAACACATTATCGCCTACTTGAAAGCCAGCCTCATATAAATTGCCTCCAACTTTTTGAAGTAAAACATTTATCTTACTTCTAGAAAAGTTAACCCCTTCTAACATTGGATAATCTAATATTCCATAGGAGATAATTGTATAAACACATGGAAAGAACTTCTCTAAAAGTTCATCTTCTTCTTCAGAATTTTTAAAAAACTGAAGATTTCTCGCATTTGGAATTACAGACAACATCTCTGATGGTGCATCAAGACGTACCACTTGTCCATTATATAAAAAGGACATAAGCTGAAGATTGCCAGTAGCAAAGCTTTCAATAGCTAAAACCATGGTATTTTCTGTTGAAATAGCAACTACATTCGATGTTGTAACATCAAAATAGATTGTAATTCCACCATCAAATTTTTCTATCCGGCATTTTTGCTTGAAATACATTTCAAGAGATTTTCGGATATTCATTTTGTACCACACTCCTTAAGCAATTATTCTTCAATAAGTGTTGAAGAAACAAAATTTTTTATATTTAGAATTATAATACAATTTAGGCAATTTGTCAACTAATATAAAATTTAATATTACACTTCTTAATTTTTAATCTTTCATTGCTATATTATTTCCAGACTCATATCTTTTCAATACAGAATAAAAGAAAAATACAGCAAAAGTAAATATAAAAACAGAAACACCAATAACCAAAGCTAATGATTCAAAATCAAAATCTTTCATTATTTCTATAGGCAAATGAGAAATATATGCAGTAGGAACTATTGTAAACATTATTAACTTCATAAAATTTCCAAATATAGTAAATGGATATGTTGAAAGCGTTATAAGCAAACTATTTTCATATACAGAAGATATATTTTCCATATCACCAAGCCAAATAGCTAAACTTCTTACTATTATAAAACATCCCATCATAACTATTGCACCTAAAATCATAAAGAAAATAATTTCTAAAAACTCAAAAAAACTTTCTGCTACAATAATTCCCATAACAATACCAAATATAAAATCTCCGAAAGAAGAAAATCTACATTTTGATATTGCTATACTAATAATCAAATTTTTAGGTTGTAGCAAATATGTATCTAAACCTCCTGTTATAATCAATTTATCTATTTCTCTTAATCCACCAAATAAAAAATTAGCTATTCCCCATGCACCATTTGGAAGTGACCAAAGAAATAATACATCTCTAAAAACAATTCCATTTAAATTACCATTATTTAGAGAAAATACTACAATCCAATAAATTAGAAAAAATAAATTATTTATTATCATAAAAATAACTTGAATTAAGAAGCTTTTTTTATATTCTAGAGCTGATTTTAAATTATATTTTATACTTAAAACAATAAATTTAATTGTGTTTTTTAAATTTAACAACATAAAATTTCTCCTTTCTACCCTCCATTTACATTTATTTTTTCTACGCCTTTTTTATATGCAAATCTTATTACAGTATATAAAGCTAAACCAGACAAAAATTCTACAAACAAGAGATTTAAAGCTAAACTTATATCAAATTTTGAAAATATTTTAGCTGGTGCATAAATCATTTGTGTTGTAGGAAGGAAAAACAAAATATTTTGTACGATTTTTGGATAAAACTCTAAAGGTGTAAAAACTACAAAAAAGCTTAATTTTTGAAATACTAAATAAAAAGATTGATTTTCCTCTGTAAAAAAAGCTAATATTCCCATAAATATTTGAAGTAAGCATCCTATTAAAACACCTAATACAGTTGCAATAAATGTAAATATAACAGATTCTACAGTAATTTTAATTGGACCAGCCATAGTAATTCCTAAAACTATTGCCCAAATTATATTTATAAACATTTTTATTATTACTGATGAATTTTCTATAAACAAATAATTTACAATATCAATAGGTTTAAGTAACATATTTGCTATATCTCCTTGTTTTACCATTTCACCTATTTTTTTATAAGTTTTTAAAGATGAATATGTAATACATTCTGCTATAATTATGTACCATATAAGTTCAGATTTTGAATAACCAACTATATCTTTTCCCTGTAGAATATAATCCCATAATTCATTAAAAACAAATACATGAATAGTAAAAGAAAATAGTGAAAATAGATAATCAGCAAAAAATACTAATTGTGTTTTTAAACTATATTTTAAAATTGCAAAATATTTTTTCATATAATCTCCTCCTATTATTCATTTTTTGTATATATATCATATATAACATCTTCTAAAGGAACTGGAATTGCTTCCATATCAATAACATTTCCATATTTCATAAATTTAGAAATCACATCACTCATTGATACTTTACTTGTATCAACTTTAATCATTACTTTATTTCCATCTCTACCATTTATTCTATATTCAAAATCTACATTTTCCATATTCTCGTCATAAATTAAAGTTACATATCTTTCCTTTAAATATTCATTTTTCAAATTTTCTATAGACTCATCTTTTATAATTATTCCTTTATCTATAATTATAATTCTTTCACAAATCTTCTCTATATCACCTAAATCATGACTAGTTAAAAATATAGTAGTATTTTGAGTTTTATTTACTTTTAGAATTGCATTTCTAACTTTTTCTTTTACTACAATATCCAAACCTATTGTTGGTTCATCTAAAAATAGTATTTCTGGTTTATGAAGCATAATTGCTCCTATTTCACATATCATTCTTTGACCTAAAGATAATTTTCGAACTGGTACATCAATTATATCTTTTAAATCAAACATTTCTATTACTTCATTAATTCTTTTATCTAATTCTTTTGAATCAATATCATACATTGCTCCATATAGTTTATATGTATCAATAGCTGGAAGATGCATCCAAAGACTAGATTTTTGTCCAAACATACATCCTATTTTATAAGCTAGTTTTTTTCTATCTTTTACTGGATCCAAACCAGCAACTGTAATTTCACCAGAGCTTGGATGTATAATTCCTGTTAGCATTTTAATTGTTGTACTTTTTCCAGCACCATTAGGTCCTACAAAAGCTACTAATTCTCCTTTTTTTACATTAAAACTAATATCCTTAACAGCTTCAAAATTTTCTTTTTCTGGAAAAAAGAAACCTTTTAATCCAGTCTTCTTCTTTACTTTAGTAAATGTTTTCTTGAGTTTTCTTACTTCTATCATCTTTATCCCTCCTCATTTTTCTTTTGATTTCTTTTATGGAAAAAACAAAAAAGCCATAAAAAGAAATCTTAATAAGACTCCTTTTATAGGCTTTACCTAATCAAGTGTAAACATTTCGTTCTACATCGCTCATCTTTTTAGACTTAGATGTACTCTTATTATGTAAAATATTTTAACATACGTTTATTATTATTGTCAACTAATTCTATTTATATTATTCTTTTCTATACACAATCATTTTCTTTTAATATATCATATATTCTTCCTATTGGAAGTCCAACAACGGAATAATAATCACCATATATTTTTTCCACAAATCTACAGAAACTGCTTTGAATAGCATATGCGCCAGCCTTATCATAGGGATTTTCATAATCTACATATTCTTCAATTTCTTTATCTGTCATCTTCTTAAAATATACATCTACTTTTACAAGTTCTATATATTCTTTATAATCACCTTTATTTTCAATTAAAACTGCTAAACTTGTATATACAGTATGTCTATTTCCTTGAAGTTCTTTTAACATTCTTATAGCATCATCTCTATCTTTTGGCTTTTCATATATTTTATCACCTTTAATTACCATTGTATCAGAACCAATTATTACTCTATCATCTTGAGTATTATCAAATATAGTTTTAGCTTTTAAAAAGGCTAACCTTTTTGATTGATCTTCTATCGTAAGCCCTTCTTCAAAAGTTTCATCTGCATTACTAACCATAACTTCATAATCTATACTAGCCAAATCCATTATTTCTCTTCTTCTAGGAGATTGTGATGCAAGTATAATTTTCATAAAAATCACATCCTTTATATCAACTCATATCATATATATTTTTTATTATATATAATAAATATATAAAAGTCAAAATATAAATTTTATTTTAAATCAAAAGTGCAAAAAAATAAATAAAAAAATTGCAAAATATGGTATTTTTTATTTTTTTGTGGTAAAATAATCGTTAGCAAATAAGAATAATGTTTAAAAAAATGCAAATATTATATTTAAATGAATTAGGAGGATATTATGAAATTTGAACAATGGCGTAATTTTAATTCTGGTAAATGGGAAAAAGAAATTAATGTTAGAGATTTTATACAAAAAAATTATACACCTTATACTGGTGATTCATCATTCTTAGAAAACCCAACAGATAAAACAAAAAAATTATGGAATAAAGTTTTAGATTTATATAAAAAAGAAAGAGATAATGGTGGAGTATTAGATATATCAACAGATATTGCTTCAACTATTTCTAGTCATGAAGCTGGTTATATTGATAAAGATTTAGAAAGTATAGTTGGTCTTCAAACAGATGCTCCTCTTAAAAGAGCTATAATGCCAAATGGAGGTATCAGAATTGTTGAAAAATCTTGCGCAGCTTATAATAGAACAATATCTGATAAACTAAAAGATATATATCATAATTATAGAAGAACTCATAATGATGGTGTTTTTATGGCCTATACTCCAGAAATTAGAGCTGCAAGAAGTGCTCATCTTCTTACAGGACTTCCTGATGGTTATGGTAGAGGAAGAATAATTGGAGATTATAGAAGAGTTGCTCTATATGGTATTGATTATTTAATAGAAGAAAAAAATCAAGAATTTGAATCTACTTTCACAAATAGCATTACTGAAGAAATTATTAGACAAAGAGAAGAAATAAAAGATCAAATTTCATCTTTAGAAGAACTTAAAGTTATGGCTCAAAAATATGGTTTTGATATTTCAAAACCAGCAAATAATGCAAAAGAAGCTATTCAATGGCTATATTTTGGATATTTAGGTGCTGTAAAAGAGCAAAATGGAGCTGCAATGAGTATTGGTAGAAATACAACATTTCTTGACATATATATTGAAAGAGATTTAAAAGAAGGAACAATTACAGAAAGTGAAGCTCAAGAATATATTGATCATTTTGTTATGAAGCTTAGAATGGTTCGTTTCTTAAGAACTCCAGAATATGACGAATTATTTAGTGGTGATCCTGTTTGGGTTACTGAAAGTATTGGTGGAATGGGAATTGATGGTAGAACTTTAGTTACAAAAACAGCATTTAGAATACTTCATACTTTAGAAAATTTAGGATCAGCTCCAGAACCAAATTTAACAGTATTATGGTCTACTAACCTTCCTGAAGGATTTAAAAAATACACAACTTCACTTTCTATAAAAACTAGTGCTATTCAATATGAGAATGATGATTTAATGAGAATCACAAATGGAGACGATTATGGAATAGCATGTTGCGTTTCTGCAATGAGAATTGGAAAACAAATGCAATTTTTTGGAGCTAGATGTAATTTAGCCAAAACTTTATTATATGCAATAAATGGTGGTAGAGACGAAAATACTGGCAAACAAGTTGCTCCAAAATTCCAACCTGTTACATCTGAATATTTAGATTATAATGAAGTTATGGAAAAATTTGATACTATGATGGATTATGTTGCAAGAATTTATATGGAAGCTTTAAATATTATTCATTATATGCATGATAAATACGCTTACGAAGCAATAGAAATGGCTTTACATGATAAAGATGTTTATAGAACTATGGCATGTGGAATAGCTGGTCTTTCAATTGTTGCCGATTCCTTTTCAGCTATGAAATATGCTAAAGTAAAAGTTATTAGAGATGAAACAGGACTAGCTATAGATTATGAAGTTGAAGGAGATTTTCCAAAATACGGAAATGATGATAATAGAGTTGATGAAATTGCTGTAGACATAGTAAAAAAATTCATGAAAAAATTAAGAAGACAAAAAACTTACAGAAATTCTGTTCCTACTCAATCAATTCTTACAATTACTTCAAATGTAGTATATGGAAAAGCAACTGGTGCTACACCTGATGGTAGAAAATCTGGAGAACCTTTTGGTCCAGGTGCAAACCCTGTTCATGGTAGAGATTCAAATGGAGCCATTGCTGCTTTAAATACAATAGCAAAACTACCTTATGAATATGCTTCAGATGGTATCTCTTATACATTTGCTATTGTTCCAAATGCATTAGGAAAAACTGAAAATGATAGAATAAATAATTTAATAGCATTACTTGATGGATATTTTGTACAACATAGTCATCATTTAAATGTTAATGTTTTCAATAGAGAACTATTAAAAGATGCAATGGAGCATCCTGAAATGTATCCTCAACTTACTATTCGTGTTTCTGGATATGCAGTAAACTTTACAAAACTAACCAGAGAGCAACAATTAGATGTTATAAATAGGACAATTCATGAAAGAATTTAATAAAATTCTTATGGGCGATTATTAATCGCCCCATTTTATTGTTTTAATCATATTTATTAAAATTAGTTTTAGAAAAATATACAATTGATAATTGAATTACAATATATAACAAATTTTAGTTTTTGAATTATCTTTATAGGAGGAAAAAATGGAAAATGAAATTTTAGGTAATATTCATTCTTTTGAAACTATGGGAACTGTTGATGGACCAGGAATAAGATTCGTATGCTTTATGCAAGGATGCCCTTTAAAATGTAAATATTGTCATAATCGAGATACTTGGGAAATTGGAAAAGGTACAAACTATACAACTACACAAGTTTTAAATAAAATATTACGTTCCAAACCATATATAGAAGCTTCACATGGTGGAGTTACAATTTCTGGTGGAGAACCTTTACTTCAATCAGAATTTGTATTAGAACTTTTAAAAAAAATTAAATCTCATAATATTCATACTGCATTAGACACTGCTGGAAGTTTACCTATTAATCCCACAATCGAAAAGCTCTTGGAATATACAGATTTAGTTTTATTAGATATTAAACATATAAATAATAAAAAATCTATAGATTTAGTGGGTAGTCCTAATACCAATAATTTGAATTTTGCTAAATATTTAGATAGTCATAAAATTCCTGTATGGGCAAATCAAGTTTTAGTTCCTGGATATACTGATGATCCAAATGATTTAAAACAATTAAAAGAATACTTATCTCAATTTTCTAATATTGAAAAAATTCAAATTTTACCTTATCATTCTTTAGGAAAATTTAAATGGGAACAAATGAATTTAGATTATCCTTTAAAAAACGTCCATGATGCTACAAATGAAGATATTCAAAAAGCTAAACAAATATTAGGTATAGAATAAATATATTAATATCCAGTTCTTGGTAAAACTTTTACTTCCGGTTCAATAACTTCTTCTTGAACTGGATTTTCTATTATCTCCTCTTCTTCCTCTTCTTGTGGTTTATCTGGAATTTTTTCGTTTTCAATAGTTAATTCTACAATTTTATTTTTATCTAATTTAAATGAAGTATATTCATCCATTTTTAAATATCCAGTATGAGCATCTATTTCATGTATAGTATATATTCTATTTACTACAGGATAATATTTAGAAAAAGCTTCTCCATTTTTATCTGTTACTAATATTTCTAATAAATTATTATTTTCATCTAGTAATTCAAACTTTACACCTTCTAATTTTATATTATTATCATTTTTATCTACCTTTATTATTTTAAATTTATTCTTTATCTTTTCATTTTCAAATTTTATATTTTTAATTTCATCATCATTTAATTCTACTTTTACTACTTTATTATCTAATTGATATTCTTTACCAGTTTGAAGTTCTTTTATATAATATTGTTCATCTATAGGTAGTTTTTTAGAAATTGCTTCTCCTTTATCATCTGTTATTAAAGTTTGTATTAATTTATTATTTTTATCATATATTCCAAATTTTACATTTTTCAATTTTATTTCTTTATTATCTTTATCTACCTTTATTATTTTTATTTGTCCTTTTTTTACTTCATTTTTTATTTCCAATGTAACAATTTGATTTTTCTTTAAAGTAATAGTTTTTGGTGTTTCATCTAATTTATATGATTTATTTGTTTCTATTTCTTTAATAATTAATTTTTCATAATCTCTTATTGAATATTTTGATGTATATGCTTCTCCATTTTCATCTGTAACTACAGTTTCTAAAATATTCCCTTTTTGATCTAATACATTGAATTTAACACCTTTTAATTTAATTTCGTTATTTTCTTTATCAATTTTTATAATTTTAACTTGTCCTTTTTGAAGTTCATTTTCTACCATACTTTCTGTTGTTTTTTCCCATTCAATTTTTATCTGTGTATCATCTGCTAAATCATACCATTTTCCAGTATTTTTCTCTATTAACTTATAGTTTCCTATTCTAAGGTTATCAATTTTTATTTCTCCATTAACATTAGTTGTATATGTTCCAATAACCTTATTAAATTCTTCTGAAAACAAATCAAATTCAACATTTCCTAGTGTAATCTTATGATTATCTTTATCTACTTTGTATATTTTTAAATTTCCTTTCTTATGTTCATTTTCAAACTTAACATCTTTTATTTGATCTTGTGTTAGAGTAACAGTTTGTGGTTCTTCTGTTAAAATATAGTTTTGCAGAGTTTTAGTTTCTTCTATAGTATATTTTTTATCTATTCTTAATTCTTTACTTACTGCTTCACCATTTTCATCTGTAACTAATGTATCTACCAATTTGTTATTTTCATCATATACTTTAAATTCAATATCTTTTAATTTTATTTCATTATTGTCCTTATCTACTTTAATTACTTTTATCTGACCTTTTTTTAATTCATTTTGAAAAGTAACTGTTTCAATTTGATCTGCATTTAATGTTACAGTAACTGGCAAATCATTTAATACATAACTTTGTAGAGTTTTACTTTCTTTAATAGTATATTTTTTATCTATTCTTAATCTTTTACTTATAGCTTCACCATTTTCATCTGTAACTAATGTATCTACTAATTGGTTATTTTCATCATATACTTTAAATTCAACACCTTTTAACTTAATTTTATTATTGTCCTTATCTACTTTAATTACTTTTATTTGACCTTTTTTATATTCATTTGAAATTTCAACTGGTGTAGTTTCATTATATTTCACATTTACAGAAAATTCTTTACTATCTAAAATATAATTTTTATTTGTTGAAATTTCTTTTAAAATATAATCTCCTGTAAATAAATTATTAAATATTGCTACACCATCTTCATCTGTTATACTTCTAGCAATTTCAACACCATCTTTATATAAAGCAAATTCTACTCCTTCCAAAGATTTTTTTGTTTCAGAATCATATTTTTTTATTTTTATCTTTCCATTATTTGTAATAAATTCTATATCACATTGTGAACTTATATTTCCAAAAGTATCGTATGTTAAAAGATAATCTTGAGTTTCTGGATTTTCAGATTCTCCATAAAATAATGGATATGTTTTACTTTTTCCAGATATACTAACTTTACCTCTTATATTTTGATTTAAACTTGATTTTGGAATATATACTCTAAATTCTAAATCATTTATTTTAGAAATATAACTTCCGTCTGGTAAGCCTTCTGTTATTTTTATATCTAAATTCTTTACTTCAATATTAGAATCTACTCTATAAGTTTGATAATAATAATCTCCTTCCTCAATAAAATCTCCTGCTTTAGCTGTACTAAAATTTCCTTCTGTTCTAGTTTCTGTACCATTTACACCTATATTAACTATATTTTTCAAAGAATTTAACATAGCAACTGCTTCACTATCATCTGGCTCAGCATAAAAATCGTTTATATTAGATTGACCTGTTATACAATATATTGCACATTTTGTTACAACAAAAGCATCAAATTCATTTGCTACTCCCATTTCTTGAAAAGTTTTATATGGATATCCATTTTTTACTACTCTCCATACATCATCTCTATTTATAAGCTCTTTTATATTAACAGAATAACCATTTCCTTCACTAACTCCTTTTAAATCTTTATTCATGCAATAAGCAGGATAAAATGTTCCATTATCATAATGTCCAACTATAGAACAAATTATATAACTATAAATATTACTTTCTTCTTTAAAAAATTTTAAATGATAATCAGCAGTACCTATAGATACTATATCTGCTTTTGTAATTTCAAAAGCTTGACAAATTAGACTCCCACAAGAATTTATTAAAATTGTAATTAAAATTAAACTGTATAAAAATTTATTAAATATTTTTTTCAAAAATTATTCCTCCTTTTTTTCTACTGCCTGAATACATCTTCTATATTCTGGCATATCTTCAACACATGTTATTAGAGTTATTCTATTATCTTCAGTTTGTTCAAGATAACTCCAATCTGTTTCTTTTATAATATCTCTTGTTTTTACTATATATTCTCTAGTATTTCCATTGTAACTATAATAGATTTCATCTCCTGTTTCTAGTTCTTTTATTTTTGCAAAATAATTAACATTATATCCTCTATTATGTGCTGCAAGACCTATATTACCATCAAATAAACTTGTTTGTGTAAAATGTCCAACATCTAAATTTAAAACTTCTTGACTTGTTCCTTCTTGAATATTTGCATTTAAGTTTATTCTAGGTATTTCAATTTTCCATATATTTTCTTCTTCCTTAACTTGATTTAATATTTGTTCTTCTGAAAAATTTTGATTAGATATTTCCAAATTATCATTTGAAATAATATTTGAGTTTTTTTCATTACCAATAATATCAATATTTAAATAAGCTTTGTTAGAAAACATATATATAATCAATATAATAAAAAAAGAAAATATACTTGCAAGCAAATTAATAGAAAGCTTGCTATAATTAAAACAATGTTTTCTCACCTCCTTAATATAAATTTTTTAAATGAATTTTTCGGCATGAATATGCCAAAGAAAATTTGAATTAAAAATTATTCGAATAAATTGTAATTATAATAATACTTTTTTTACTATTTGTCAACATTTTTGTTAATTTATAAAAAAAAAAAGACGTTTTAAATAATTAAAACAATCTTTTATTTATCAATTTGGAATTCATTTTGAATATAAAAAATATAAATTCATCACCTCTTACTTTCATATATTTTTTCAACATTATTTTAATAATAAATTATGAATTTTTTGTGAATTATTTCTGTTAATATTGTAAATTATTTATATAAATGAAAGTAAAAAAAAGTTTACATTTGATCACTAATAATAGAATAATTTAACTCAAAATAAAATTCTACTCCATTTTTTTTGTTTATAACACCATAATTATTCTTGTATTTTATCATAATAGCTTTCACTAGTGCAAGACCAATACCAGTTCCACCCTTTAATCTAGTTCTAGATTTATCAATTTTATAAAATCTAGTCCAAATTCTATTTAAATTTTCTTCTTCTATATTTTTTCCTGTATTAAAAACTTTAACTCTAATTTTTCCCTGCTCTTTTGATTTTTCAATTTCAATTTTTATCTGCTTTTTTCCATTTACCTCTATAATATTTTTTATAGCATTTGTATAATAATTGCTAAATACCTGCTCTATATAAAATTCATCTGCAAAAACATAAATTGGATCATCTTCTTTAAATATAATTTCAATATTTTGCTCATCTGTCATAACTTTTAAATTAGTAATTACACTTTTAATAAGTTCTACAATATCAAAATTATTATCATTAAAAGTAATTTCTTCATTTTCTAATTTTATAAGTTCTAATAATCTTTTAACTAATTTATCCATTTTATTTGATTCATCTAATATAACTTTTGCATAAAAATTTTTATCTTCTTCATCTTTATTAACATTTTCTATCAAACCTTCTGCATATCCTTGAATAAGAGCAATTGGCGTTTTTAACTCATGTGATACATCAGATATAAATTGTTTCCTCATTTCATCTATTTTTGATTTTTCTTCAATATCTCTTTCTAATTCCATATTACTTTTTTTAAGCCTTGTAATTGTCTCTTGCAATTTTTCAGATAAATCATTTATATTTTTTCCTAACTCATTTATTTCATCATCTCTACTATTTTCTATATATTTATGAGAAAAATCTAATTTTTTCATTTTATTAGTCATCTCTCTTAGCTCCACAATTGGCTTGGTAAACCTATTTGCTATTATAAAACTATATATTCCTGCACCAATCATAGAAATAACACCTATAATAACTAAAAATTCATTAGATATTGTTAAACTCTCGTTTATAACAGATATAGGAAATCTAATATATAATTTTCTATTATTTTCTAAAGTAGAAATTGCTAAAATATAATTTAATCCATAATCTGATGATAACTGCTTTCTTACAGTTGTACCATTCTTTGAATATAAAATATCAGATTTATTAAAAATACTGTATTTTATATCATAAGTTATATTATCTATATTTTGAAAACTGTTTATAAAATTTTCAGCACTTGAATAAATCTCAGCTTCATTTTCAATTATAACTATATCAAAATCATTTTCTAAACAAATTAAATCTAATTTTTTCTCTATTTCTTTATCGTCTAAATTTTGTTCTAACTCTTTTATATTGCTTATTGTATTTAAAATAGTATTATTTTTTTTATAAAAATAGTATGTTTCTAAAACAGCATTATTTACTACAATTAAAAATAAAAAAATTATAATCATAATAATACAAATTCTAAAAAACAATTTCAATCTAATTGATTTAAATATCATATTCATATAGGATCATCCTCTAGCATTTATTTAATTTGAAATTTATATCCAATTCCTCTAATAGTATGAATATATTTTCCTTTTTTTCCAAGTTTGTGCCTTATTTTTTTTATATGACTATCTATAGTTCTTGTATCACCATAAAATTCGTAATTCCATACACTATTTAAAATTTTATCTCTAGATAAAGCTTTATCTTTATTTTCAATTAAAAATTTTAGTAATTCATATTCTCTATAACTAAGCTCTACAATTTTGCCATCAACTTCAACAGTTCTACCTTCATTATCAATTATTATACCACCATAATCTGATTTATTATCATCAGCTTCTTTGCTTCTTCTTAATATAGCTTCTACCCTTGCCACCATAAGTTTTGGACTAAAAGGTTTTGTTATATATTCATCAACACCTAGTTCAAAACCAAATAATTCATCTTGTTCTTCAGATCTTGCAGTAAGCATTACAACAGCAACTTTTTTATTATTCTGTCTAATTTGTCTTAAAACAGACCAGCCATCAAGTTTGGGCATCATTACATCTAATAATATTAAATCAATTTCATCTTTTTTCTCATTATATATTGTTAAAGCTTCTTCTCCATCTCCAGCTTCTAATATTTCATAATCTTTTTGCTTTAAAAAATCTTTAATTAGCTTTCTCATTCGTACTTCATCATCTACTATTAATACAACTTTTTTCATAAAGCCTCCTATAGATTACTAAATTAATTCTTCTAATTTTTTTAAATTATTTCTAAAATATTCAAAAGCAATTTCGTAAGTTTCTTCTTTTTCTAAATCTACATCAACTGATTTTAATAAATCCAAAGATCCTCTAGCTCCTCCTTCACTAAGCATATTAATATATTTTTCAACATAACCAGGCTCACCTGATAATATTTTACTTGCTATTACTATTGCAGAAGTAATACCCGTTGCATATTTATATACATAGAAGCATGAATAAAAATGAGGAATTCTAGCCCATTCGTATTTTATTAAATCATCAATATGAGCTGAATCTCCAAAATATTTTTTTACTAATTCATAATAAATTTCATTTAAATTGTCAGAAGTTAAACTATTTCCTTCTTCTAGTTTAGAATGAACTTCTTTTTCGAATTCTGCAAACATAGCTTGACGATATAAAGTAGCTCTTATCATATCCAATTGTTCATTTATTAAAGATGATTTTTTCCTATTATCAGTTTCTTTATTTATTAAATAGTTTGCAAGTAAAATTTCATTTACTGTTGAAGCAACTTCTGCAACCATAATTGTATAATTAGCATTTATTGCATTTTGTTTACTACTAGCATAATAACTATGCATTGAATGTCCAAGTTCATGAGCAATTGTAGATATATCTCTTGATGAATTAATGTAATTTAACAATACAAAAGGATGTACACTATAAACTCCCATACTATATGCACCAGTCATTTTATTATCTTTTTCATATACATCTAACCAATTATTATCAAAAGCTTCTTTAAGTTTATCAGTATATTCTTTTCCCATTATAGATAAAGCATTTAAAACAATTTTCTTTGCATCATTATATTCTACATAATCATCTTCTAAATCTAATGGATTTGTATATACATCATAAGTGTGAACTTTTGGAACACCTAACAATTTTCTTTTTAATTCTAAATATTCATGATTTAAATTTAAATTTTTATTAACTTCTTTTAATAAACAATCATACACCTCAACACTAGAATCATCAGCATTGGTAGCCATATCTAATGATGACTTATAATTTCTAATTTCAGCTGAAATTATAGATTTTTTTACTCTTGATAAATACAATTCTGTTATTGTATTTATATGCTTTTTATATAAAGAATACATAGATTCAAAAGCTTGTTTTCTAATATTCTCATTATTACTTTTTAAATATTTTGAAAATAACCCATGTGTCATTTTAAGTTCATTATCATTTTCATCTTTTATATTTGGAAATTCAAATTCAGTAGTAGTAAAAATATCATAAGCATTTTCTGATACTCCAAAAACCTCAGAATATTTAGAAATAACCCTTTCTACTTCTTCACTTAAAATATGTTTTTTATCTTTTATTATATCTCTAATAGTTTTTTCAAATTCTTTCATCAAATCAGACTTCAAATATTCTTCTAATTTTTCATCAGAAATTTTTGATATTTCAGGACTTATAAAACTAACAGCTTCAGCAAAATCTGTACTTATTTTTTCAACTCTTTTATATAATTTAATTCCATCTGTATCACTCATATCTTTATGATAATTAAGCATTGCATAAGCATAAATTTTTTCATCTAAAATAATTGCTTTTTCATATTCTTTTAAACAATTATATAATTCTTCAAATCCTTTATTTAAATTACCTTGAAAACTTTTAATTTTCTCCATCATATTATATAACTCATTTACATTATTTTCAAAAGCCTCCTGATTTTCAAAAATAACACTTAAATCCCACTCAAATTCATTACTCATAGTTAATTTTTTCCTTTCCTATCTAATTTCTTTTCGCATTTTATCATATTTTTATATAAAAGTACATAAATATTAAAATTATTATGTTGTTTGAAATTCATGTGGTAAATATCTTTTATTTTTATTGTTTTGTTTTATAACATTATTCATAAGTGATTTTAATCTCCTTTATATAATTTTTGTTTGGCAACACAATTATATATGATTTAAATCACTTTTTCTATTTAATTTTTAATTTTGTTTCACATCAATTGTAATACAACATTTTTTTATTTTACTAAACCTAATTGTATAATAATATTCACTTACTTATTAGTATATGAATTATTATTTTATGAAAAAATTACTAAAAGTCCAATAAAATTTTCTAATGTATACTATAAATATATTCAAAAATTTACATCAAAACATCATAATATCAATATTTTAAATGAAAATTTATATTATAGAAAATTTTTTCTAACAAACCTTAACTTTTATAAATAAAAAAAGAACAAAAATTAATTTGCTCTCCATCTAATATTATAACATATATCACAATTTTTATCAACTTTACAAATTTTAGAAAAAATTTTATAATTATGTTAACCTTTGTTTTTCTTACATCTACAGATATTATCTGTTTAGCCTCACAGCGATAAGAAATTTACAAAAGGAAATTATTAATGAAAGGAGATTATCTGAAAATTTTTTAAGAAAGGAGTCTTGTCTAACTCAAAATCTCATCAGTCCATCCGCATTCATAACAGAAAGGAAAATAACTATGAAAAAAATTTTTAACCTCATCAACTTTGACATCCTTGAACGGCCAGAAAATGTAAAAGCTTTTGCTACCAAAATTGTTCTTTGTAACATTATCGGTACAATCGCAATCGATTCTTTGGCATTCGCCCTCAAAGGAGCTGAAATTGCAATCAAATCTGGTATTGTTTGGCTTGCTATTACTCTGCTTCTTCTGTATTTTGGTGAGAGAACTCTTGAATCAATTTATATTGCATTCATAGATTACCAAAATGACCAATTTAATCAGCTAAACACCAATGAAGCAACAAAAGTCATCCTCGAGCTTTGTGAAATCACAAAATCCAAAGTCTTCAAAGAGGAAAATGGAAACCTGTCAAGAGTAGAACACCCTGAATTAATTCAGAAGTCACAAAGTTACATTCAGAATACATGGACTTTGTGGGTAAGAACTCCAATACTTATTTCAAACATCGTTGTTCTCATTCTTACTCTCACATTTTCTATTGTAATCTCTGCAAAAACTTCATCTTCTTTGGAAACAATTTTAACATTGCTGATGCTTTTTATTAGTTTGGTATTTTATTTCATTTTTTCTAAAAAAAGAATCAGTGTCATGAAGGATTTTAGAAAAACAAAAAAAGAAAACGCATCAAAAGTGGATGTTTTGTATACTGAAATAAAATCTACTGACTTCATTTCCACAAAAGACTTCTGTTATCACGCCAAACGTTTCATTGATGTTTTAGACGAAACTAACAATACTGAGAAAACAGAGCGTCTGAAATTAAACAAAGTTTTTATTAAAAGAAGTATAGTAGCAACAATTCTGATATTTGGTATGATAGTTATTAAGTTTTTGATATCACATGATTTCTCAATCAATAGTTTTATAGAAATTATTACTCTGTCAACTATCTACTCTACCATCCTTTCAAGAATTGCTACAATATCCTCAAACTTTGAATCAGTAATGGACATTATTGTGGATTTGGAAACTTTATATCCAGATTTTAATAACATCTACGAAGTATACAAAAATGAAAAAAACAAAAAACTTATTACTTCCTCTATTAGCTCTGTTACTATTTCAGAATTTGAAGTTTCTCAAGACAAAAAAGGCTCATTCTCATTAATAAACAAAAATTCTATCACTATGAAGCAATGTGAAACTTATCTGGTTTATGGTCATACTGGATGTGGTAAGAGTACTTTAATCAATCTTCTTACTGGAAAGCTAAGTTTAAAAGATAGTCCTATACACTTCTCAAATGGTAAAACTGGTTATTTGAACTCTATCGCATACCAAACAGACAAAGCAATGGCTAATCATTTTGTTTTGAATGAGATTACATTAACTGATGATTATGATGAAATCATTACTCAAAAGTTATATGAAATTCTCAAAGGTTTACATCTCTATGATGAAATTTTGTTAATGGTTCATGGTACAGAGTTTGATACAGCTAACCTTTCTAATGATGAAAAAGTTTATAATCTATTAAAGACCAAGAAAACCAAAGAATTCTCTTCTGGTCAAATGCAAAGATTAGCTCTTACAAAACTTTTATACTCATTAGATGACACCATTCAACTGGTAGCATTAGACGAACCTTTCAATCGTCTTGATGATCAAGTAGCAAAAATCTGCATGGAATTTTGTAAAAATTATATCATGAGACAAAATAGAATTCTCGTTTTAGCAACACATCAAGTAGAAATCTGCAGAAAATTTGCAGACAAAGAAATCTCATTTTCAGAACATTTGAATCAATCATTCATTACAGTATCAATCTAAAATAAATTCTTATCAAAGCATCAAATCGACTCACACATAATTGTGTGAGTCGATTTTCATTTTAATTTCTATTCTTATAATTTATTCTACTTCTCTTATTTTTCTATTTTTTGAAAATATTTTTATAATAAATTTTTGTCCATCTTTAATAAAAAAATTATTATGTTATAAAAAACTAAAAAATAGTAATTGTTTTTTTGACTATGCTATGATATAATACAAACGAAATAAAAGAAAGGAAGTTGTGATATGGAAATTAATTCTGATAAATATAGTCTTGCTGAAAATAAACTTTTAATTCTTTATACATTATCAAAAGTTGGAAAACCTATTTCACATAGCAAACTTCAAGAATTGGTTATTTCAATTTGTGATATGAATTATTTCTATTTTCAACAATATCTACTTGATTTAATTGAAGATAAATATGTTTATAAGTTTCTTCATAAAGATGAAGTTTTTTATGAACTTACAGATGAAGGAAAAGAAGGTTTAAGCCTTACAATAGATTTACTTCCAGGAATTTTAAAACTCGAAGTTGATAGTAAATTTAAAAAGAACTTTGATGATATAAGAGATAAATCTGCAATAATTGCAGAATATACTCCAATCTCTGATAAAGAATTTTTTGTAAAATGTAAAATTATTGAAAATGATACTACAATATTTAATTTAGAAACTTATGCTGGATCTCGAGAGCAAGCTCGCCAAATGGTTAATAATTGGAACCAAAAAGCAGCAGAAATTTATCCTGAAATTTTAAATATTATAACAAAATAGAAGCAGATTATCTTAAATCTGCTTCTATTTTTCTATATTTCATATCATTAAGTTCACTGGTTAACCTAGTATCATTTATATTATTGGAAAAATCAATTTTATTTTTTTCATCTAATTTTTCAAAAATATTTTTTAATAAATCTATTTCTTCAGGATTAGCATTTTCTAAAAGTAATTTTGGAGTCATACCAAAAATTAAATAAAAAGATTGTGTATTAAGATCCAATTTTCTTTCAGGATATTCATCAAAAGTATAAATTTTTTCATCTTGCCCTAATATAAAAATTGGTTCATCTTTTTTATAAGCTTTTACTTTAAACTGCCATAAATTTAGATTATTAATTAAATTATCCGAAATACCATAATCATTCTTTAGACTTTCTATAAAATTGTCATATTCCTCTTTCGTAGAAAAATATGCTCCAAAACATTCTTTATTTATTCTATTTTCATAATATCTTAAATCTTTGCTTTTTATTATATTTTTTAATTTTAAATAAAAATTTCTATCTTCCTCTGAATTAAATTCTATTTTTGAACTTATTTTATCTCCTGAATCTGTTATTTCAGGTTCAACTTGAGAAAATATTTTATTTTGAACTATACTTATCATTGAATCTACACTAGGCAAACACAATAGTGCAAAATTTCTCATATTTGGATCTTTACTTTTTTCTGCTATTTCAAATACCGAATTAAAAAATCTAATATCATTCCATTCTAAAAATAAATTTAAATCTATATCTTCAATTGAACTATTAGAAATATGCATTAGAAAATCTTTTAAATCCTTTCCTACATTTTCATCAGAATTTAAGAAATATTTACAAAAATCTTCAAGAATCATATCATTTGGTTCTGTATATTTAGAAATATATAGATTTTTATAATTTTCGATTCTCCTTTTTAAAAGATTTTCAATATCTGGTTCTACAGTATAACTATATACAGGACATTCAATTTCTCTACCATCTTTATTTACAGATACAATTTCACACCCTTGCATAATAGAATCTAATATTTCATAAATAGATTTTTCATCTGATTCTAATTCATATCCACATTCGAAACCATAATATAATGAATCTCTAGATAAAAAATCAGCTCTATCAAAATCTATATTTCCCTCTTTTAAAGTATGTAAATTATAATCTTGGCTCTTTACAATATCTAAATATTCTAATAATTTAGGATGAATATTTTTAAAAGCATCAAGAACTTCTGGATCTTCATGCAATATTCTATCACCTAATATCTCATGAGCACCTTTTTTTGTACCAAGAAATTTTTCTAATGCATGAGAACCCACATTATGACCAATATCATGAGATGCCATATCCATTATATCTGCCAAAATTTTTAGTTTGGAATCTTCAGTAGAATTTTTGTTTTTCCAAATATCATTTTTATATTGAAACATATAAAAATCCAAAATTTTTTGATAAGCTCCTTTGCAATGTTCAAGTCTATCCTGATAACAATTTGCATTTATTAATAAAACATTTGGAATTTGACCAATTTTTCCTAACCTTTTCATAGCACTAGTTTCAAAGAAATCATGAATTTCACGAGTATAGTATATATAAGGATTTTCAAAATCCAAACTTTTACTCATATCGTATTGCGTTAGAATTTCAATATTTTCTGAATTTAAAAGCCAAGAAAAAAATTCCTCATAATCATCTTTAGAAAATTCTAAAATTTTTTTTCTATTTTCCATAAAACCTCTTTCTTACTACTTCATACAATATAATTCCTGTAGCTACACCAGCATTTAAACTCTCTGTTCTACCAAACATTGGAATTTTTATCCTATCATCAGATAATTGTAAAACTTTTTCAGAAACACCATTAGCTTCATTGCCTATAACTACTGCAGTTTTTTCATATTCTGTATCATATATAGTATTTTTCGTATTTAAATCTGTTGCTAAAATTTTTATCTTATGTTTCTTTAAATTCTTTATCTCTTTTTCTAATTCACATTCAAAAACATTAACTCTGAAAATTGCTCCCATAGTAGATCTTACTACTTTAGGATTATAACAGTCACTGCCACCTTTTGCAACTATTATTTGATTTAAATTTATACTATCCGCAGTTCTTAAAATAGTTCCCATATTTCCAGGGTCTTGTATATTATCTAAAATTAAATAAAAATCTTGTGAATAATCTATTTCATTTTTTTTATTTTTGGCTACTACAGCTAAAATTCCTTGTGGATTACTAACATCAGTTAATAATTTAAATATATTTTTTGGTACATATATAACATCATATTTTGCAATTTTATATAATAATTCTTGAGAAAAATTTTCATTAAATTCATTGCAAACTACAATTTTTTCTATTTGAATTTTTTCCTCCATAGCCTCTTCTATTAACTTAATTCCTTCAATTATAAAAGTATTTGTTTCATCACGATATTTTTTTTCTTTTAATTTCTTTATACTTTTAATTACATCATTATCTTTACTAGTTATAACCATAAAAAACCTTCCTATAAATTATTTAAAAATTCTTTACATTCATCTATAATATTTAAAACTTTTTTATTTGATAAATTAAACGTAATATATGGTATTGTTCCAGGAGAAAATTTTATTCTACTTCTATATATTTTAATTAATTTATCTATTGAATCTAAATTAAATTTATTAGAATCAAAATGATATATAATATTATTTCCTTTTTGAGCAATTTTTATAACTGATTTTTCTCTAGCTAAATTTTTTATTCTTGCAATTTCTAATAAATTTTGAATTTCATCAGGAGCTCTACCATACCTATCTATTATTTCATCTAAAACATCTTCTATATCTTTCTCATTTTTACATAAAGCTATATTTTGATATATTTCAATTTTTTGACTAGAATCATTAATAAATTCATCTGGAATATAGCTAGATACATTTAAATCAATTTGAATATCTTGAACCTCTTCTATCTCTTCTCCTTTTAATTCCTTTACTACTTCATCTAAAAGTTTACAATACATATCATACCCAACATGCTCCATATGTCCATGTTGAAATTCTCCCATTATACTTCCTGCGCCTCTTATTTCTAAATCTCTCATTGCAATTTTAAAACCAGAACCAAATTCTGTAAATTCTTTTATAGCTTTTAATCTTTTATCTGCAACTTCAGATAACATTTTATCTCTTCTATATGTTATAAAAGCATATGCTTGTTTATCAGATCTTCCAACTCTACCTCTAATTTGATAAAGCTGAGATAAACCAAGCCTATCTGCATTTTCAACAATTATAGTATTGGCGTTTGGAATATCAATTCCAGATTCAAGAATTGTAGTACAAACTAAAACATTAATTTTTTGATCAACAAATTGCTCCATTACATCTTCTATCTCTGAACCAGTCATCTTACCATGAGCAAAAGAAATATTAGCTTCTGGAACTAAATTTGCAATTTTATTTACTTTTGAAGTAATACCTTCAACATTATTATATAAATAAAAAACCTGTCCTCCTCTTTCTAATTCTTTTGTAATCGCTTCTCTAATAACCTCTTCATCATATTCTAAAACATAAGTTTGAACTGGTTTTCTATCTTGTGGTGGTTCATAAATAACAGACATATCTCTCATTCCTACAATAGACATATGTAATGTTCTAGGAATTGGTGTAGCTGTCATTGTAAGTACATCTACATTATTTTTTAATTGCTTAATTTTTTCTTTGGCTTTTACACCAAATCTATGCTCTTCATCTATAATTAAAAAGCCTAAATCTTTAAATTTTATGTCTTTACTTAAAATTCTATGTGTACCTATTAAAATATCAATTTCGCCAAGTTCTAATTTTTTTAGAATTTCTTTTTGCTGTTTTGGTGTTTTAAATCTATTCATTACTTCAATTCTTATTGGATAATCCTTCATTCTATCTACAAAATTTTCATATTGTTGTTGAGCTAACACTGTTGTTGGAACTAAATATGCTACTTGTTTTTGATCCATTACGGCTTTAAATGCACCTCTTATTGCAACTTCTGTTTTTCCATATCCTACATCACCGCAAAGAAGTCTATCCATAGGTTTATCTTTTTCCATATCTTTTTTTACTTCATTTATGCAACGAATTTGATCATCTGTTTCAACATATTGAAAACTATCTTCAAATTCTTTTTGCCATGGCGTATCTTTTGAAAAAGCAAATCCTTTTGCTTTAGATCTTACAGCATATAATTTTATAAGTTCTTCTGCAACTTCCCTTAAATTATTTTTTACCTTAGCTTTTTCTTTATCCCAATCTTTAGAACCTAATCTATTTACTTTTGGAGTTCCATTATCATTACCAATATATTTTCTTACATTATCTAAAGAATTTGTAGGAATATATAAAATATCATCACCTTTATATTTTAGTTTAATATAATCTTTAGTAATTCCATCAGCTTTTATAGTATTAACCCCTATATATTGTCCAATACCATGCTGTGAATGAACAATATAATCTCCTATTTTCAAATCTGAAAATACAACAGTTTCACCTTTTTTAAAGCTTTCCGATAAATTTCTTTTTCTTCTTTTTTTATTTTCGAAAAATTCATCTAAACTTATTACTAATAAATTTAAATCAAAACTTTCAAAGCCAGCACTTAAAGCTCCAGGTACTATGTAACAAGTACCTGAAGCTAAACTTTCATCAAATTCTAATGAATCTAAATACATACAATTTATGTTTTTATCTAAAAAAAGAGTTCTTGTTTTTTTTGCATTTTCATGGCTTCCACCAAGGATTACTGTTATTTTTCCGCTGTCTTGAGCTTTCTGTACTTCCTCAAACAATAAATC
This sequence comes from uncultured Clostridia bacterium, assembly GCA_947630235.1. GTDB lineage: Bacteria > Bacillota > Clostridia > TANB77 > CAG-508 > Scatovivens. Next base: position 71 of record CANRGN010000027.1, on the reverse strand, counting down.
CATTGAACTACGAAAAAAGTTGACCTCCCTATAGCTAAAGCTATATCCGTTTCTTTTTGCATGCATACTTT
>CANRGN010000026.1 GCA_947630235.1 uncultured Clostridia bacterium | reverse complement strand
TAAATTTACTCCTTTTAAGTACTGTTATTTGTATATTTATTTATAATCGTTCTTTTGTAATAATTCAATAAATCATCCGGTTTATAATCTTTTGATAATATATATAAATTTATTAAAGATTCTCTTTTTACTATTGAAAGTAAATTTGAAAAACCACTATGGTATAAATCATAAAGCGTGTAAATAATATTATTTATCATATCAATACTATTTTTATTCATTCTTTTAATAATTTCTTTTGGATAAATGAATTCTAAACGCTCTAAAATTATATAAAAATCTTTTGGAATTTCACTGCTTTTATTTTCTAACAAAGAAATTAATTCATCTATATTATATTTTATATTAATATCCTGTACTTTTTTGTACATAGGGTATGTACTTTTTAATACATAGGGGTATGTATTTTTTTGTACATAGGGGTTATCTAATATATAGATCCTTCTTTCCTTTATTTCCTTTTTTTTATCTCTAACTAATTCTATATGTATAAACCCAAGCTTTTCTAATTTTGAAATCCATTGTGAAACTGTATGTGTAGTTACATTATAAAGATTTGCAAAATATTTATTATTAGCAAAGCAATACCCCATCATATTAGTTAATGATGTTATTTCACCATACATTAGTTTTTCTGCTGGTTTTAATTTATTATTATACCTAACCGTAGCCGGTATAATTGAATAATAACTAATTTGATTTTCTTCATTCATGCTTTACCACTTTCTAATCTTTAAATTCTAAAAATTTTTTTATATATGCCAATATAAAATTAGAAATATCATCATTTTTAGGAAAATTTAAAAATTTTAAACTATCTTCTATATCATTTAGTAATAAATTAATTTCTTGATTTTTAATTTTTCTTTTTATTTCAAATACATCTTTTAAATTTTCAGAAGTTACTATATTCTTTATAATTTTATTTAATTTTAATTCAATTATTTTTTTTCTTTCTTGAATTATATTTCTTAATTTTCTTTTTGATGATAAAGAATTAATATAATTTAATTCTAATTCAATTATATTTAATATATAATTACATATTATTATTTTTTTACCTAGTACATTAATTTCTGTTCTTATTTTTGATTTTATTATCTCATTATTTAAATTCATATCATAATTTGATGTTTCTATTTTCTCTATATTAATCATTTTTTTCTCCTTAAATTATTTTAAATATACATTTTTTATTTTTATTAACATTCTCTAATTTTAAAATTCAAATTTTTGGAAATTAGAAAATAAATATATCCTACTTTTGTTTTAAGAAAAAATAAAAAAGACCAATAAACAAAGTTAATTAAAAAAATAACTTCGAAAATGGTCTCAAAAATGTATTATAAATTAATACATAAAAAAAATATAATTTAAATTTATTTTTTATTAAATCTTTTTTTTATTAAATCTTTTTTTTATTAAATTTTTTTATTATTAAATTTTTTTATTATTAAATTTTTTATTATTAAATCTTTCTATTATTTGTATAATTTATACCATAAATTTATACCCTAATTTATACCCTAATTTTTATATTTTATATGATTTTTAATGAGTTTTAATGCTTTTAAATAACTTTTTATTTATATAAGTAAAATCTTTTTATAAAACACCTAATACTATAAAAATAAAGGAGATACGCTAATTTGTATCTCCACCACTATGGTGGCTTCAAGTGGAATCGAACCACTGACACGGGGATTTTCAGTCCCCTGCTCTACCAACTGAGCTATGAAGCCATAATATTTTTTTATAGGTATTGGCGACCTGGAACGGGCTCGAACCGTCGACCTCCGCCGTGACAGGGCGGCATTCTAACCAACTGAACTACCAGGCCAAAACTGGTGGTCGCTATAGGGCTCGAACCTATGACCTCCTGCTTGTAAGGCAGATGCTCTACCAACTGAGCTAAGCGACCAGTTATCTTGCTGACATGAACTATTTTACTAGATTTAAATTCATTTGTCAACAGTTTTTTTGGATTTTTTTTCATTTTTTGGATTTTTTTCTTTTTATTATTTGCAAATTCATTGTTGCGGGCTAATAATATCACCCGCAACAAAATGAAATAATTAAATCATTATCTAACCAGTTTTACTCATTATATCTTTTTTCATTTTCTTCATTATCTTTTTTTCTAGTCTGGAAATATAACTTTGTGAAATTCCTAATAAATCAGCAACTTCTTTTTGAGTTTTTTCTTTTTGATCACCACCTATACCAAATCTTAATTGCATAATATATTTTTCTCTTTTAGTTAACTTTTCAATAGATGCTTTTAATAGAACTTTATCTACTTCATCTTCAATTCCTTTTGATGTAATATCATTATCAGTTCCTAAAATATCTGATAATAATAATTCATTACCATCACCATCTTTATTCAAAGGCTCATCAATTGAAACTTCTGATTTTATCTTGGTGGTTTTTCTAAGTTGCATTAGTATTTCATTTTCTATACAGCGTGATGCATAAGTTGCAAGTTTTATATTTTTTCCTGTATTAAAAGTATTTATCGCCTTCATAAGTCCTATTGTTCCAATTGATATTAAATCTTCTAAATCGATTCCTGTATTTTCAAATTTTTTTGCTATATAAACAACTAATCTTAAATTTCTTTCCACTAAAATTCTTTTTGCCTCTTCATTATCTAAATCCAATTTTTGTAAAAGCTCTGCTTCTTCTAACGGCTCTAACGGCGGGGGTAAAGTTTGACTTCCATTTATATAAAATAATGGAAATCTATCTTGCTTCCCCCTCTTTAAATACTTTTGAAACAAACCTATAACTTTTTCTTTAAGCGTTTGTAATAAATTGATCATTTGCATCACTCTCCTTTAAAATATTTAAACCTATTAAACTTGTATATAAATTAGATTTAGTAAGTTTGCCGTTATAAATTCCTATAATAACATTTTTAGCTGTTTTTATTTCATCACTATATATCTTAATATAATCTGGTTTAAAACCAATTAACATTCCATTCTCATTTCCTAAAGATGAAAATGGAATTATTTTTATTTTATTTTTCATAAAATCAATTCCATTTGTTATAAAACTCCCATTTAATATTTTTTCTACATTATCTAAAAAACCATAATCTACTATCTCCTTAAGACTATCTTTTTCAACTATAATAACATCTGCCATGCTTATTGGCTCTTTTAAAAGGTTTCCAGAATCAATAAATGTTTTTAATTTTGTATTTTTACCATTGAAAAAAATTTCTATTTCACAAATTTGATCTTCTATTTTTTTTCTAAAAATATTACTTACTATTGTTATTATAGTAAATCCTACTATTCCTCCAAGTAATGCTATTTTTATAGGATAAGTTCCAACAAGATGACCTCCCTCAAAAATAACTCCACTTGGATTTACAAAAAATAATAACATAAATGCACATCCTCCAAATGTAAGAGAAACCAAATAAAACAATATAAGTTGTTTTAAATATGATTTAAAATTACTACATTTAAAAGAAAGCTTTATCATTATTAAAGATATGAAAATTTTAAATAACATATTCGTAAATAACGAAACATCAATAACATAATTTACAATTGAATATATTCCTCCAATAAAACTAGCTCCTAATACTTTTAAAAAATTAACTCTTTTATTTCCTATTAAACTACTAGCAAGTAAAATAATATAATTCATAGCAACATTTTCAATTAAAACTACATCAACATATACAGTCATTTAAAAAATCCTCTTTAAATTTTTTATCAAATTTGATAATTAAATTCTAATACTCTTAATTTCAAAATCCTGTCATATTATGAATTAATAATATAAAACTTGAAAACAAAAAAACACAAAAAATTACTTTTTGTGTTTTTTAATTTTAAATCATATTTTAAATGTTATTTTTTTATATATTTTAAGAAAAAAGAGCGATTGAATCGCTCCTAATTATTTATTTCCACCTAAACCTTTATTTTTTCTCAAGAATGTAGGAATATCTAATTCACTAGTTGCTGAATTATCGTTATTTGAAGATGATTGAGTATTAGATGCAGTAATTGAAGATGTAACTGTATTTCTTTTTCTCCATGCTTCTGAAACTATATTTTCATAACCAGGTATTGCAGTTCTAGCTCTTTCTTCTTCTTTTTCAAATCCTGTAGCTATTACTGTAATTTGAATTTCATCTCCCATACTATCATCCGTAACTGTACCAAATATAATATTTGCTTCTGGATCTGCACTTCTTTGAATTAATTCTGCAGCTGTATTTGCTTCTAATAATCCAACTTCACTACTACCTGTAATATTTATTATAACTCCTCTTGCACCTTCTATTGATGTTTCTAATAATGGACTTTGAATAGCTTGTTTTGCAGCATCTTCAGCTCTATTTTCACCAGTAGCTGATCCAACACCCATATGTGCCATTCCTTGATTTAACATTATTGTTCTAACATCTGCAAAATCTAAGTTAATTAAACCTGGAACTGAAATTAAATCTGATATACCTTGAACACCTTGTCTTAAAACATCATCAGCCATTCTAAAAGCTTCTACCATTGTAGTTTTTCTATCTATTACTTGTAATAATTTATCGTTTGGTATTACAACTAAAGTATCAACTTTTCCTTTTAAACTAGCTAAACCTCTTTCTGCTTGGGCTAATCTTTTCTTTCCTTCAAAAGTAAATGGTTTTGTAACAACTCCTATAGTTAAAATTCCAAGTTCTTTTGCTGTAGCAGCTACTATTGGAGCTGCACCTGTTCCTGTTCCACCACCCATTCCGTGCTGTAACAAAAACCATATCTGCACCTTTTAGAACTTCTGCTAATTCATTTTTACTTTCTTCTGCAGCTTGAGCTCCTATATCTGGATTTGCTCCTGCTCCTAATCCCCTTGTTAATTTTTCACCAATCTGAATTTTTGCTGCTGCTTTTGATGAATTTAATGCTTGTCTATCTGTATTTACTGCAATAAATTCTACATTTTTTATTCCAGTTTCTATCATACGATTTACAGCATTGTTTCCAGCTCCACCAACACCTATTACTTTTATTGTTGCTGTACCATCCATCATATAATTTAAATCTTCAGTATCCATAATCATTTTGGTACATCCTCCTTTTTATTATATATATAACTTTTTATTTTTTACGAATAGAAAAAATCTTTTACTTTTTCTAGTACTGTTTTTAATAATTTTTTTTCTTTTTTTGTATCTATACTGCTAGAAACAGTTTTGGCATAAGGTCTTGCTGATATGTATCTAACCAATGAATAGCTGGTTCTATACGTTGTTGGAACAGTGGTAATTAGCCTTCCTGTAGACATTTTTACAGGAATATTTAATATTATTTTTCCTGCAATATCACTTTTATTTATATTAACAATACCTTCACCAGTTAAAACAACATTATTTATATTATTTTTTATTCCATTAACTAATAAATCCTTATTTACTAATGAAAACATTTCTTCTATTCTAGCTTCTATTATTTCAATAAGTTCTGATGTTTTAATATTTTTATTTTTTTCATCAAAATCCTTACATGTATTTAAAACAATATTTGTATCATTTTCTATAAATGATTTTAATGCTAAACCATATTGTCTTTTTAATTTATCTGCTTCCTCTAAAGATATATTTAATACATAAGCTATATCACTAGTTATATTATCTCCACCTAAATTTATTGTATTTGTATAAATAAATGAAGAACCATTAAATACACCTATATCCATATTACCTGCTCCAATATCTAATAGCATAACATTATCATTTAATTCATTGGCATCTAACATTAAATTTCTTTCAGCCAATGTTGTTGGAACTACACCATCTATCTCTATGCCAATCTTCTTAAATATTGAATTTAACTTCCTTGTATATTCTCTATCTGCTAAAATTATTTGAGCTGTTAAAGTAAAGTTTGAGCTATACTTTCCAACAGGATCTTCTACAATTTTTCCATCATCAAGAATAAACTTATCTGGAACAATATCAATTAAAACTTTATCATCTGGAATCTCTATATCTCTAACTTGAACTATAGCTGATGCTACATCTTTTAATGATATTCCAGCGAGTTTATCTTTTGCATCTTTTACGATACTGTTTTGTACAATTGTAATATATTTACCAGGTATGGTTATGTAAGCAGAGTTAATTTTCAAATTCGAAATATCTTCAGCTTCTTTTATTGTTCTATTTACTGCATTTGAAATTTCTTCTTCATCTATTATTTGCCCTTTCTTGATTCCAAAGCACTTACTTGAGGTATTACAGATAATTTCAATTTGATTAAAATTATTAACTTCGCCAACAACTGTACTGACTTTAGAGGTACCAATATCTATACCAACAATTATATCCCCTATTGCCAAAGTTAACCCTCCATTTTTAAATTTCATCTTAAGCTTTTTTTGCACATGATAAGAATATTACATTTTTTTTAAATTGTCAATAGAATATTACCTTTTTATGTAATATTTGTAATATTTGTAACTCTTTTGTAATTTTACTTTTAAAATCTTTGTAAAATATATAACATTTTTAGTTGAATTTCAAGAGATTTTGAAAAAAAATTATCTATTTTTAAATATAATAATAATTAAAATGAATGGTTAATAATAAAAGACCATTCAACATAAATATTTCTAATTTTCAATATTTTTGGCAAAATTAAAATTATAAATTCCTTCATATTTTTTTATAATTATATCATCTTTTTGCTGTATATTAACCTTAAAATCAGCCTTTTTTAATTTATCTATATAACTTTCTGGCATTGTAATAGCGCCATATAAAGTACTACCACCAATAGCTTTTATTGTATAAGGTTTTTCTAACATTATTCCATCTAATTGAACAACATCACCATCATTTAAAATTTCAGAATTAAATATAATTCTTTTATCATTTATAGATATTGCTTCTGCTCCTGCATTATTAAGTGCATTAATAACTAATAGTAAATCTCCAGTTTCTATTTCTATAATTAAACCTTTTCCTTTAACATCAGTAAGACCTAAATAATTATTAATTTTACTTAAATCATTTGACCAACTTTCTGATAAAACACTATTATTTGATGCATCTCCTCTTAATTTATCTAATTTATTTTGCTTTTCTTCTAACTCATCATATTTTTTATTATAATTTTCACTAAGCTCCAAAACTTGATCTCTTAATTCATTTTCTGCATTCTCCTTTGCAATAACTGTAGAATCATTTTTTATACTTTTTATTTGAACTGAAATTCCAAAAGAAAGCAAAAAACACATAATACCAATAACCATTATTCCTTGAATATTTTTCATTTTTAACACCTTCAAAAATTAATTTTTTGTATTTTCTTCATTGCTTCTTTTAGAAATCTTTCCAAACCATTTTTCTACATAGTATCTTCTTATTACACCTAAATTCATAAACATTCTGCCTACAAAAACAATTATAGCAGCTAAGTATATATCAACATTTAGTTTTTCACCTAAATATGTTAAAAGTATTGATAAAATTGCATTTCCAAAAAATCCAGATAAAAATATTTTTAAATCAAAATTTTTTTTGATTACAGCAGAAATTCCTCCAAATACAGAATCCATAGCAGCTATAATAGCTATAGCTAAATAACTAGAATATGTATATGGAATTATTGGTCCTCTCATTCCAACTATAGCACCTAATATACATCCTAAAATAATTGTTAAATATAACATAACTTCCTCCTATTCAACTGCTGAAGAATATTGCATTTCAATATTTCCATCATAAGCATTTATTATAATTTCATCTTTTTTTTCATAACTAATACTTTTGCCATTTGCTTTCATTTCATCTATATAACCATTTTTTAATGTAATACCACTTTCTAAGTATTTTTGATCTCCAATAGCTTTTATTATATATGGTCCAGATATCCTTTTGCCATTAATCATTATATATTTGTTTATTATATCAACGATCTCTGTTGTTGAAACAATTCTATTATCGTTTATAGAAATTGCTTCTGCTCCTGCTATTTTTAACTCATTTACTAAATTTATAAGATCATAACTTTCTATACTTCTATTGCTGTCTATTAAAGTTATTTCTATTCCTTGTCCAATAACATTTGTATATCCCAAATACATTTTCGCTTCTTCTAATTCTTTTTCTAGTATTTTTGTACTGTCTTCTTCGTTCTTCATTTGATTTTCATATTCATCTATTTTGTTTTCCGTATCATTAAGTTTTGTTTCAACCTCTTCATATTCTGCTTTTATTCTAGCTAATTCTTCCCTTAATTCAGTTTCTCTCATGGTTTCTATAGCAGTTATATCAGTTTGCTCTATTGTTTTAAATTGAGTAAACATAACCATAGTAAAAATAAATGCTGTAAAACCAATTATAATCGTTAAAGATAATTTTTCTTTCATATTTACCTCTTTCTATTCTATACTTCTAGCATAATTAAAGCTTTGAACTCCATTAAATTTTTCAATAGTTATTTTTTCTTTCTTTTCTATTTTTACTTTTACCCCTTCAATCTCCATTTGCTTCAAATAACTATCAGTAACAGTAACAGTTCCATATAATTTTTCGGTAAGACCAATGGCTTTTATTACAAAAGGAGATCCAACTTTTCTATTATTTATTTTAACAATATTTCCTGCACATGTTATAGATGTAGAATTAACTATTCTTTCATCATTAATTGATATTGCTTCAGCTCCACCTTGTTTTAGTAAATTTACTATTTTAATTAAATCTCCATCATGAACCCAATAATTAGATATTAATCCTTTTACAGATGAAGAATCTCCATCTTTAACTGTAATTATTACACCTTGTCCTTCTATTTTTGAATATCCTAATAAAGAATTAAGTTTCTTTAAATCACTAGGATAGTCTGTACTAATATTATCTTCTTTTGACATATCTTTAATTAAATTATCTAATTTTTTATTCTTTTTTTCCAAATCTTCTAATTTTTCATTATATTTTTGTTGAATTCTTAAAATATTGTCTCTAATTTCTGCTTCTGTAGATGTTTTGGCAATTACCGTTTGCGTATTTTTTACTGTTTTAATTTGTATAAATATACCTACTGTTAAAAAAAAACACATAATTCCTAAAATTAAATTTATATATTTTTTATCCAAATTTAACACCTCTATTATATTTTTTCTCTAAAATATACATATTGATCATTTAAATCAACATTAACAAAAATTTCTCCTTCTTTTCCACTTTCTTGTTCTAAAATTTTACACACATATAAAATTCTTGTATTTAAATTAGAACAATCTCCCAAATATACTATTTTCTTTTCTGAATCTAAATATAAAGTATAATTTTTAATATCAGATATATCTATTTTAGTAATCAAAGGAAGTAAATTATTTATATTAGCTTTTTCATATATTCTATTTACTGTATCTAGTTTTTTTAAATCTTCAACATCCAACCTACCTCCTGTATTTAATTTAGATACATCTGTAATAATTCCGACAAGTACAGGCACATCTTTTCTTTCATTAGATTTATCCAATATATATCCTTGATTATTTATATATATAAAAGCTTCGCCAACTTGAATCATATACTTAACTTTACGTTCTTGTATATCTATCAACAATTTATTTGGAAAACTTCTTTTTATAATTGCCTTTTCTATATAAGCATTTTCTTTTATTCTTTGTTCTAGATTTTTTTTACTTACACTAAAAATATTTTTATTATCGCCTAATTGCATTAATGCTATAATTTCATTTTTAGATACTAAATTATTATTTTCTACTTCTATATCCTTTATATTAAATACACTTGAAGATAAAAATAATATAAAAGCAATAATTACAAGAAAAAAAATTATAAATTTTTTTATTACTCTATTTCTAATAATTCTGTTATTTCCAATAATTCTAGCCTTAGTCTTTTTTTCTTTAGAGGTAGCTTTTTTTGCTACCCCCTTTTTTTTATTAACTTTTTTGGATTTATGTTTTTTATCTTTTTCCTTTTCTTTTTCTTCTTTTGGAATATTTATTCCAATAATTATTTCATCATTATTTTTATCCAAATTTAATCACCCATTTCTAAATTTATTTTAGCTCCAAGTTTCTGCAATTTTAAATATAAATTTGAATATCCTCTATCAACATACTCTATTTTAGATATCCTACTAGTACCTCTACTTGTAAGTGCTGCAATTATTACTGCTGCTCCTCCTCTTAAATCTGTACATTCTAAAGTAGTTCCATGTAATTTTCTTACACCATTTATAATTATTGTATTACCTTCTTGAGTTATTTTTGCTCCCATCCTTACCAATTCTTGTATAAATTTAAATCTACTTTCAAAAATTGTTTCTGTAATAATTGAAGTTCCCTTTACTGTACATAGAAAACTTGAAAATGGTTGTTGTAGATCTGTTGGAAAACCAGGATAAGGCAAAGTCTTAATTTCTACTGGATTTAGCTTACTTGGAGTTTCCATATAAATTGAATCTTTTGTAATAGTAAATTTTACTCCACATTCTTCAAGTTTTGATAAAACAGAATTTAAATGTTCTGGTATTACTTTATTTAATTTTATATTTCCTCTAGTAGCAGCTACTGCTAATAAATATGTTCCTGCTTCTATTCTATCTGGCATTATATTATAAGAAGTTTCTTTTAAATCAGTAATACCTTGAATTCTAATAATATTACTTCCTGCACCCGTAATCTTAGCTCCCATTTTATTTAACATATTTGATAAATCTACAATTTCAGGTTCCATAGCAGCATTTTTTATTACTACTTTTCCGTTTAGCAAAAACAGATGCTAATATAATATTTTCAGTAGCTCCAACACTTGGAAAATCCAGTACAATTTCATTGCCTATTATTTTATCACATTTACATGTAATATATCCAGCCTTTTCTTCAATTTTTACACCTAATTTTTTTAAAGCTTTTAAATGTAAATCTATTGGTCTACTACCAATATCACATCCGCCTGGATATGAGAATTCTACTTCTCCAAATCTTGAAAGAATAGCACCTGCTAATATAACTGATGACCTAAGTTTTCTCATAAGTTCATCAGGTATTCTTTTTTTAGTCATATTTTTAGAATCAATTTTTAATTTATCTTTATCTTTTTTTACCTTACAACCTAAATATCTTAAAATATCAATTGTTGTATATACATCTGAAATATTTGGTAAATTATAAAGTTTTGTGGTTTTTTTATTTAATATACTGGCTGCAAGTATAGGTAAACTTGCATTTTTTGACCCAGAGATATCTATTTCTCCAGTTAATCTTCTACCACCTGTTATAACATAATTTTTCATAATATGTATTCACTCCTTTATATTAACATATTATGAAAAATTAACATAAATAGTGATTTTATTTAAACAATCAATTTATCGAATTTTCCTCTTATATATTTTTCAAGTTTAACCATAAATTCACTAGATGATATTTCACTTTTAGCTACCATCTCCAAACCTTTTTCCCAACTAGCTGTAAGTTTTGGATTTAACATGTCAGGCATTGATTTTAAAATTACATCATATATAGCTTCTCCTTTATTAGTTGGAGTAACAATATTTGTTTTTGAATTTATTTGTATATATTTTATTCTTTCTAATTTTGAAATAATCTCACCTCTTGTGGCACTTGTTCCTATTCCAGCTCCTTTTATTTGCTCTCTTAATTCTTCGTCTTCAATTAATTTTCCTGCATTTTCCATAGCTAGAACTAAATTATGAGCACTATATCTATATGGAGGATTGGTTTCTCCTTCTTTTATTTCATAATTAAAAACATTTATTTTATCACCTTTTTTTAATTTTGTTAAAATATCTAGATTATTTTCTTCTTTATTTTCATCTTGTAATTTATTATTTTTCACTATTTCTAAATAACCTGGTTTTACACATATTTTACCACTAGCTGTGAATAACTCTGTATCAACTCTTATTGATAAATTAACTTTATTAAATTCTGCTGGAGGATAAAATATACTTATAAATCTTTTTACAATCAATTTAAATATATCTTTTTTTAGGTCTGATAAATTATCATAATTTTCTAATCCCTGGCCAGTTGGAATGATGGCATAGTGATCAGTTATTTTACTATCATCAACATATTTTGTTTTTTCTAATTTATTTATTGGATATTTTTCATCTATCATTTTTTTTATATATCCAAAAATTTCTTCATCTTTAAAATTTTTATATAATCCATTTAGATTCTTTCCTATTTCTTTAGAAATAGCTGTAGATAAAACTCTTGCATCAGTTCTAGGATATGTAACCAGCTTTTTTTCATATAATTCTTGAATAATATCAAGAGTATCTGCTGGTTTTAATTTAAAAATCTTTCCTGCATCATTTTGTAACTCTGCTAGATTATATAAAAGTGGTGCATTTTCCTTTTGTTTTGATTTTTTTAGTTCTTCAACTACTGCCTGTTTTCCTTCTAAAGATAAAATAAAATTTTTTGCATCAATTTCTTTATTAAAACCAGTATCATTATACAATTTTGGAGATTCAAAAAATATAGATTTATCATCTAATCTCCATTCGGTTTTTACTTCTCCTTTATCACCAAATAAACCTATTATTTTATAATATTTTGTTTTAACAAAATTTTTTATTTCTCTTTCTCTAGAAACAATCATTCCTAATACGCAAGTCATTACTCTTCCTACAGATATTGAAACTTTTTCCTCGTTTATATCTTTTGATATTCTCTTTCCAAAAATAATAGTAAGTAATCTGGAAAAATTAATTCCAATTAGATAATCTTCTTTTGCTCTTAAATAAGCAGAATCTGATAAACTATCATATTCAGATAAGTCTTTAGCTTCTCTAATTCCTCTTAAAATTTCTTCTTCTGTTTGAGAATCTATCCAAATTCTCTTTAATTTAGCTTTTGGATTAGGCTTTGCCATCATAAAAACTAATCTTTGTATATATTCTCCTTCTCGCCCAGAGTCTCCTGCATTATATATTTCTTCAACATCTTCTCTATGCATTAAATTTTTTATTACATCAAATTGCTTTGCTTGATTACCGCTAATAACTTCATATTTATATTCTTTAGGAATAAATGGTAATGTATCTAATCTCCAAAATTTCAAATTTTCATCATAAACTTCAGGATAACTCATAGTTACTAAATGACCATAACACCAAGTAATTATCCAACCATTTGATTCCATATATCCATTTTTATTTTTTAAATCTACCTTTAAATATTTTGCAAAATCTCTTGCAACTGATGGTTTTTCTGTTATTAGTAATTTCATTTATTCACCCTTTTCTTTAACTCTAAAAATTATATATTATTTAAAGACAAATTACAAGAAATATGATAAAGATAGTTTTCATATATTTAAATTTTAAAATATTAGAACAATAGTGGACATTTTCTTCTGTCAGACTGTTAAAATATATTGCACACAATTTTTACAAAAATTGTGTGCAATAATTTTACTTAATGCTAGCTACAAAGAACTTTCCTACTGAATAAAAAAAGATCTATGAAATTTTTTTCATAGATCTTTCTTTTTATAACATTTTATTTTCTATCTAAACTTTTAATTTTTATATATCCAAAAACACCTATTAAAGCAATTAATAAAATAGCTTTAACTATAGAATCATCTAATCCTGTATTAGGCATTTCTTCTTCATTTGATTCACTAGATACATTATTATTGTTATTACTATTTCCTTCATTTGTATTAGTATTAGTATTTGAATTATTTGTATTAGTATTATATCTTGTAACACTAGAATTTGAAGAATTAGCTTCATTTTCATCATTAGAACTTGTATTAGTATTTGTACTTACATTTGATAGATTTCTAGTTAATCTCGTATTTGTTGAATTTGTTGAACTAGAATTTGTATTTGTACTATTTGATGTAATTCTTCTTGTACCTTCATTACTAATTGTAAGCTCTAATGAAGTATCATCTGCACTTAATTCTACATCAGAATCAGATGCTGTTAATTTAGAAAGTTCAATTTTTCCAGATGTACTAGATGTACTACTTTTTGTTTCTAAAGTAATTTCACAAATATCTTGTCCTTTTGTAATTGTTTTTAATTTTGTACATTCTAATTCGCCAGTACTTGAATCATAAGAGACTTTCCAATCATTTAATCCTTCTATACTATCTGATGTAATTTTTTCAAAAGCTTTATCATCAATTTCTAAAGTTCCACTTACACGATTTATTCCTTTTTCAACATTTTCCTCAAAATCAGATACATTCAATGTAACAGTAAATTCTTTTCCTTTTTCTACACTTGTACTACTAGAATCCAATGTTACTTTAAATTCAGATTCTGCAGCATTTACTGTTATAGTTAATACACTAAAAATTAATGCTATTATTAAAAATACAATATATAATCTTTTTTTCATAAAACTCTCTCCCTTAACTAATATGTATATAAATAGTATACTTAATTTTATTACTAAAATCAATATATATTTATATATATTTTTTATTACATTTTAATTACATAAAAATTTATTATTAACATAATCATCTTATCGAATGTAAATAAATAATCATTTGTTACTTTTTTACATTTGTAATTATAATTTAGGTTCATTTGTAAATTCAGAAGTAAAAGCTTTTATACATAAATCAGCTGTTTTTAATAATGGTTCAGTTTGTTCATCTAAAACCTCCCATTTTTTTCCATCTAAAGAAACTTTACTTCTTCCTTTATCACATGCTACATTTTCATAGAATATTATGTTTTGTTTATATTCTACATTAAAATAAAAATCTCCACTTTCAGAAATTTGTTTTATAACTATAGCAAAATTATCTCCAGTTAAAACTGTAGGAGTTACATCAATTGTATGATAACCCGCTTGTAGCATTTTACTATCATTAGAAATTTTTTTCAGATAATTTTCTGATACATCTAAACCACTAGGATTTACCCAAACTTCTAATTTAGCATTTTGTGGTATATTTACAGAAACTTTTGTTAAAATTTCTCTTTTACTTTTGTCTCTTGAAAAATATGTAGATAAATAGCCAACTTGATAATCTTTTAAATATAAGGTTCCATTTGCACCATAAAAATCATTTTGATACAAATTATCATAATCATATTTATTAGATTTTGAAATTCCATATAAAGATGTTTCTATAAGGCTATCTTCATAAGAAATATACATATATCCTTTATTAAAAAAATGTTCACCATAACTCTGTAAAACAATATATGCTCCATTTGACTTTGGCCTATTATTTTCATTAAAATTTTCCTTATCATAATTATCATCCCAACCAACAATTGTTATTGCATGATCTCTAACTTGAGTAGAATCTTTGCAACAAAAATTGTTAGCTTTTGTAACATCATCTGTATTATTATATCCATTCACATATTCAGACGCAGTTACAGCTACTAAAGCTCCATTTTTCACAATATATTCTTTAATCAAACTTCTAATATTTTTTATATCATTTTCACTATATTCTTTACCAAAAGAATTAAAATAAGATATATTCCCATCAGAATCATATAATTTGAAAATATTTGGAATATATGTATAATCAGTAACATAATATGAAGGTTTTATATCAATTTCTGAAAATGATATACTATTCATATCATTTTCAAATTTCATCTGTTCCTCTAAAACTGCTCCCTGACCATTTGTTAAATATGCTAAACCAGTTTCAGTAATTGCTCCTGCTTTAACAGATCTAGTATATTTTTTATCAGAATTATTTGCATCATAAAAAGAATTAGATGTTGCATAATCCATATGTCTTTCTGAAAAATCTTTTTTTATTTTATCCTTTATAAGCAAATTAGTTTGCATAGATGTATATATGCTAAACGCCCAACACTCTCTAGTATCTTTTTGATTATATACATCTAAATCAATATAATTATATTCATTTAATATAAACTTTGATTTATTTGCTAAATTTGAAGTAATTAAACTTTTGTTAAAATAAATCATACTTAATTTATCATTCCATGAATCAGATTTTTCTCCTATACCTTCATAAATTGAAACTGGCAAATCTGTAATAACCTTTGAATTTTGTTCTTGAAAAGTACTATTATCTTTAGTGTATTCAATTTCTACATTATTTGCATTTACTTTAATTTGAAAAATAAAAATAAACAAAAAAATAACCATTAAAAAATTGAATATAAATTTATTTTTTACCATTCCACCACTCGCTTTCATTGGTAAAAATAATTTCACATAACTATTATAGCACTTTTATTATATTCTTTCAAGCCCAAATTTATTTATTTTATTAGACTCTGTGGCAATTATTTTTTAAAATTTTATGGTAACTATTTTGTTTTTTACATTATTTCATTTTTGTTACATTTTTTAACAATTTATTTAATATATTTTTAATACTTTTGATATACATTTTTATAAAATTTGTATTATAATATAATTATACAAATGAAATTTAAGGAGTATTAAATGAATTACCAGAAAATATTGAAAAAGGAAGGAATTGAATTAGTTAGCACTTTAAAACAAGAAAAAATAGATTCAGTTGCAAAGAAAGTATCTAAAAAAATATGCTCTACATTTCCAGAGCATAATTTAAATCAACATGATATTTATACAGCTTTATCAAAAACTAAAATGTATTTTGCTGATTTTAATACACAAAATATTGGGGCAAAATATTACTACAAAAACCAATCCATTTTTTTCAATAGAAATTATAACTCAAAAAAATTATCTGATTTGAGTATACATGAATGTATTCATTTCATCCAAGAAAAAAGAAATACAAATGGATCTTTAAAAAGATTTGGATTATATAATTTAAATTCATTGAAACCATCTGGATTAGCTATAAATGAAGCAGCTGTTCAACTTATGTCTGTAAAAGTAAATAAGATAAAACCAGATTATGTTAAATATTATGGATTAAATATTTTAACTCCTAGTCCTGATTATTATCCAGTTCAATGTGCACTTCTAAATCAAATTGCATTTTTCATAGGTACATTTCCAATTTTTCATAGTACATTATACTCTGATGATGTATTTAAAACTACTTTTTCAACAAAAACCAGTTCTAATATTTTTAAATATATAGAAAATTCTTTTGATTTAATAGAAATATATGAAGATAAATTATCAAAATTATTATATACATTATCTACTAATAATGATTCTATGATTGCCAAAAAGTTAAATAAAAAAATAGAATCTTTAAAAGAAATTATATCTAATACAATTTTAAATACTCAAGAAATAATTTTAAAAGAGTGTTTTAAATCTGAAATAAAAAACGTACGAGATTTAAATACAATAAATTCTATTAGAAAAAAATTAATTGAATTTAAGGAATTACTTATTCAAAAAGATTATTATGATTTTTATAATATATTTTGTGGTGAAGTTCTAGGAAAATTACATGAAAAAGAAGAATTTATTAAAAACTATGGAATTAAATATTATTTTAATGATGATAATCAATATTTACCTATAATATATAAACAAAAATATGGAATAAATTTTTTTATAAATATATTTTCAAAAGTAAAAAAACTATTCCAATCAGAATCTAATACTAATTTAGATTAAAAAATAACTTAAGTTATGTCTTAAGTTATTTTTTTGCCTCTTCTAAAACTAATTTTAAATCATTCCAAAAATCTATTTTTAACCCCTCATTCCTAAGCAAAGCTGCAGGATGAAATGTAGGCATATATAAAATTCCCTTTTTTTCAATCCATTTTCCTCTAGATTTAGTAATTCCATATTCCTCACCTAAAATATTTTTAAGCGCTACATTTCCTAATAATACAATTATTTTAGGTTTTATAACTAAAACTTGATTTCTTAAATAATCCATGCAACTTTTGGCTTCATCTTTTTCTGGATTCCTATTGTTTGGTGGTCTACATTTTACTATATTGGCAATATAAACATCATTTCTTTCTATACCTAAACTCAAAAATGCTTGATTCATCAATTTTCCAGCTTTACCTACAAAAGGAATTCCTGTGCTATCTTCATCTGCACCAGGACCTTCTCCTATAAACATTATCTTACATTTTGGATTTCCAGTACCAAAAACAGTATTTTTTCTATTATTGCATAATTTACACTTTCTGCAATTTTTTACCTCTTCATTTATTTCTTCTAAAGTATCATACATTTATTTCACATCCTATTTATAATGTTATTACTGCAGTTCCTCTTTTAAAATTTTCACCCTCTGCTCTAGCTGAATGTATTTTATCTTGTTCACAAAAACTACATATATTACAATCTATTATATTTTCATCTTTTAAACCAATGTCCTTAAACAAAATTTTATTTATTAAAATAGAATCAATATTATATTTTTGAATTCCATTTATAACTTTTTCTTTTTTAATAAATTCATTTGTTCTATTAGTAAAATTAAAAATACTTTCGCATAAATCCTTTACATCTTCTTCAACTTCAAAATGACACTTTCTTATGGAAGGAGAAAAACAAACTATAATATCTTCTGGATTACATCCATAATTACTAATCATTTTTATAAGAGTTACTTCAGATATTTTTTGAAAAGTTCCTTTCCAACCAGAATGAATATTTGCAATTACTTTTTTTACAGGATCATAAAATAAAAATAATATACAATCTGCATTTTTGGTTGATAAAATTAAATTAGATTTATTTGTTATAAGTCCATCAACATTTTGTAAATTATTATCTAAATTGTCAATACATAATACTTTTTTTGTATGAGTCTGAATAGGTTCTATAATTCTATTTTTATCAACATTTAAAGCTTCTGCTAAAATTTCATAACTTTTTTCTCTTTCTTTTGAACCGAAACTAAAATCATATCCTTCTGATTTCATAGTATATGCATGATTTATTCCCAAATCCAATAAAGCTTTGTATTGTATATAATTTAATCCTTTATAAGATTTTATTATTATATTATCATCATTTATCATATATACTTAATTCTCCTTTTAAATTATAAAATTAATATTAAATAAAAATTCTAGGAACCCTGCTTCCAATTGTAGATAATATTTCATAATTTATTGTTTCACATTTTTGAGCTAAATCTTCCAATTTTATATTTTCATTATCCCAAATAATTACTTCATCTCCAACTTTGCAATTATCAATATCTGTAACATCAATCATACAACTATCCATACAAACTTTTCCTATAATTGGAGCCATTTTTCCATTAACATATAATTTAAATCCATTAGAAAAAGTTCTTCTAAATCCGTCTGCATATCCAATAGGAATAGTTGCTACTTGGGTTTCTTTATCTGTTATATAACTTCTACTATATCCTATGCTAGTACCTTTTGGTACTGTTTTTAGAAATGTAATTTTTGATTTTAATTTTGCAATTGGTTTTAAATCTATTTTCTCTAAAGTATTATCTGATGCAGGATAACCATAAATTATAATTCCTGGTCTTACTAAATTAAAATAAGCATCAGGAAAATTTAATATTGCATTTGATGCACTGCTATGTACATATTTTAGATTACCTAAAATTTCTTCTGCTTTTCTTACTGCAATATTAAAAGATTCTAATTGTTTTTTTGTATATTCACAATCACAATCTGGTGAAGATAAATGTGTATATATACCTTCTACTATTATATTATTACCTAATTCCTTTAAATATTCTTCAACTTTAAATGGATGTATTCCTGTTCTTCCCATTCCAGTTCCTATTTCTAAATGAACTTTTACTTTTTTACCTGTTTGACCTAATTTTTTTGCAAAAGATTTAGAACTTATACCTATAACCAAATTATTAAGTATAATTTTCTCAATCTCAGTTTCAAATGGTTGATTTAAAACAAATATTTCTTTTTTATATCCAATATCTCTTAAAAATACACCTTCATCTACAGTAGCTACAGCAACAATTTTAAATTCATTTATAATATCCAATCTTGTATTTATATATGTACCATATCCATTAGCTTTTATAACTGGCATTATTTCTACATTAGAACCAATAATTTTTTTTATTTGATTAATATTATATTTAAAATTGTTTAAATCTATCTCCATAAAAGTAGGTCTAGTCACACTCATTATTATATGCCTCCTTTAAATCTTCAAAAATTTTTTTCTTATCATTTTTGAAAATATATCTATATTTATTATCATAAATTCCTGGTGTAAAACAACATATATTTTTATAATTACATCTTTCACAAGGCGTATTTTTTTGATAATAATATGGATTTATTTCAATATTTCCTTTAAGAATTTCTTTTGAAATTTCTTTTATAATTTTTCTAACTTGTTTTTGCAGATTAGTAAAATCTTCTTTTTGAATAACACTTGATTTTGATTCTATTATTGTTCCAGTTTTCTTTGATATTCCTACAGGAATAATATTTGAATATCCAGAGTCTAGAGTTGTATCCATCATTCTCACTATTTCTACATCTGCTAATATAACTCCTTGCATTTTAAAATTTTTCTTTATTTCTTCTTCGATTTTTTCATCTGATAAATTCTTTGGAGCTTTAACTATATTATCAATTAACCCCATATATAAAATGCCACTTGGTTCAAATGCTTTTTGAATACAAATATCATCTAAATATGTAATAAGTTGAATTTGAAGTCCTGCTATAACTTTATTAAAATCTAATGTTTTTATTGAAGATTTATAATCTACAATTCTTACATATTCTTTATCATTTAATTTACCTATATCTACTCTATCTATTTTTCCAGTTAATTCTACTTTTTTATTATCATCTATATCAATTATAATAGGTTTAAATTCACTATTTTTTGAAAATTCAATTTCATTTCCTAATACATTAAATTTACTATTATTTAAAGTATAAACAATATATTTTATAGAAGTTAATACAACTTTTTTTAATCTTCTGCTTAATATTTTATATTTTGATGTACTAGAAAAAATATAATATTTAGAACTTTGAAGTAATTCATTTATAATTTGATCAACTATTTCCTCTATTTTTTCTTCATCAATATTTTTTAAATTAACATTATTGTTTTGTATTCTAGTAAAAAACTCATCTATAACTTCATGCATAAAATTTCCTGTATCTAATGGCTTTACTTTTAATTCTTTTTTTTCTTGTAATTTTAATCCATATTTTAAATGAAAAGAAAATGGACATTCTTGATATTGCTCTAATTTTGAAACACTAAGTTGAATATTTTTCCCATATAATTTTTCGATATTCTCATTACTGATTTGTTCTGCTTTATTACTATAATAAAAACCACTTACTAATCTATTAAAAGTTTCTTCATCTTTTTTTATAAAATAACTAATTATATTTTTTTGCTCTTCAGAAATTTCTTTTCCTTCTAAATAATCTTTATATAATTTTAATGCTAGCTCAAATCCAACTTCATAATTAATTAGTTCATATTTTTTAATATTTTCTTCTTTTAAATCAAATATTTTATTTAGTTTTTTTATTAAAATGGAAGGTCTTATTGATTCACCATTTTTATCTGATATTGAATATGATATATATAATTTTTCACTTGGAAGAGTAAGCATTCTATATATATTAAACTGTTCTTCATACATATTGTCTTTTGAATCTTTTGCAAGTTCCAATCCAAAATTTGATAAAATTTTTCTATCTTCATCATTAAAATAACCTTCAACTTTATTATTTGAAGGAATTTTTCCATCATTTACTCCTATTAGAAATTCAACTTTTACATTAGAACTTCTAGATCTATTAATATCTCCAAAAACAATTCCATCTTGAGTAGCTGGTATTTTTCCTAATTCACTATTATTTAAACCAACTTGTAAAATATCTTTATATTTTTCAAAAGATATTTTTTCATCTCTAAAAATTTGAACTATTTCATCTAATAATTTTACTAATATTTTATAACTAGTATTGTATTCATTAATAATATCTATATTTTTAATTTGTTTTATTTTACTATCTAAAACTAAATTTATTTTATTATCTATTAAAAATTCATATAAATATTTTGTTAAATCATAAACAGTCTTATTTTCTGATACTTTAGATTTAAACTGTAATAATGGATTTATTAACTTTAATCTAATTCTTTCAAAATTATCTTGCTTATCATTAGCTGGTTCATACTCAAATTTTTCAAACCACTTCTTATATTTTATTCCCCATTTCAAACAATAATTCTCAAATTCATATATATTTAAATTTTCAATATCTAAAAGTTCTAGTTTTAAATAATTCATAACAGATTCAAAAGACCAATTTTTAGTAAAAATATCTAATAGAGCTATAATAAATTTAACTAATATATTTTGATTTAATTCTTTTTTCTCATCTATAAATATTGGTATATTGTATTTAAAAAAAATAGATTTTATATCATCTTTATATTCATCAACATCACCTGAAATAATAACTATATCTTTATATCTATATTTACCTGTTTTTACTAAATCATATATAGCTTTGGCTATATTTTCAACTTCTATATAAGGATTTTCTGATACTATTAATTTTACACTTTCTACTTTATCCTCAAATCTTTTTAGTATATTATTTGAAATTGCATATTCTAAATACTTTAAATCATTTGAAACAGCTCTATAATTATTATCTAAAAATATACTATTAACACTAACATTTTGATCACTTGCAATTTTTATAAGATTATTAGCAAATTTTTTATTAAAATAAAAAATATCGCTTTCTTTTTCTGTAATAAACAAAGAATCTGCTGGAATAGTAATTGTAATTTTTGCAGCTTGTTTTAAAAGAGCTTCAAAAATTTTGTATTCTTGATTTGTAAAACCTAAAAAATCATCAAAATATATTATAGAATCTTTAAATAATTCTACTTTATCTAAATTCTCGTATAATAATGTTAACTCATCATTTTCATCAATAAAATTTTCTGCAATCTTTTCTTGATATTTATTATAAATTTTTTTAACATCTTCTAATTTTAATTTTGTATATTCCTCTTCAATATTTATATTAGATAACAAATCTAACGAAATATTATGTTTTTTAAATTCTGTTATAATATTTGATATTATCTCAATATTTTTTTCTGATTTTCCGAAGAAATTTTAAATTAGATTTTTCTTTAGATAAAATATCGAAAATTATCATGCTTTTTCCAACTGGAGAAAGTATGTTTCGATTTTTTTCACCAATTTCATCTAAAACTCTAGTTGCCATCCTACTTAAAGTTAAAACTTCCACTTCCATTAGTGTTTCAATTTCAAGATTTTCAAATAATTTTTGTTCAGCCGTTAAATTACTCTGCTCAGGAACTATTAAATATATTTTTTTCCTTCCAAATTCTCTTTTTATATCATCATAAATGTATTTACTTTTTCCAACTCCACTCTTTCCATAAACTACAAAAAATTCCATATTTACCTTATTTACCTTCTTTTAGTAATCTTCATTATTTAATTCAGGATAATAAAAATCAGCACCTTCAACTATTGTTCCATCTTCTTCATGATCATTAAATAAAGAATCAGAACCTCTTAAAAAATATTTATATTTTGATTCTTGTGATAGAGTTCCACCTCCAACCACTATTGGATCATCCCAAGTTACATCTACTGCATACCAAGCTCCATCTATTAAAACATAATTCCACGCATGATTTTCTATTTCGCCTTTAGTATTCTGTGCTAAACCACATATTACAACACATGGAATACCTTCAGCATCTAATAAATATTTAAAAGCTTTTGCATATCCTTCACAAACTGTTGATTTATTTACT
This sequence comes from uncultured Clostridia bacterium, assembly GCA_947630235.1. Classification (GTDB taxonomy): domain Bacteria; phylum Bacillota; class Clostridia; order TANB77; family CAG-508; genus Scatovivens. The sequence goes on along the minus strand of CANRGN010000026.1, from coordinate 7,865 downwards.
AAAGCACCATATAAGTTATAAATATTATCATTTGAAAAAGTAGAATCATATTCTAAATTTTCTACTAAATAATCATGGATTTGTTTTATCTTATCAATATCATTTCCTTCTAAATCGTTCAAAATTGAACGTTTTATACTTTCTAATTTTGATTGAGCTGTTTCTACACTTGATTCTAAAAAACTTGAATTAAGATACCCTTCATCATCATTAGGACCAATTGAAACTTCATATTTTGTTCCAGTAAAAGCATACGTTGTAGATTTTGTTAACAAATACATTTTGGTTATATCTAAAAAGAAAATATCAGGATTATCTAATAAAAGAGCATTAACAGCTGATTGAAAAGAATCATTTAAAATTTTATCTCCATTTTCAGAATTTAATAATTTATTAAATTCTTTTCCAAAATCTATAGTATATGTTCCTGATGTTAAATTATCTTTATTCTCTAAAATCTTATCATAAATTTTTTTTGCATTATCATCTAATTGTGAATAATAATATTTATTATAATCTAAATCATTTTCTACATCATAATTTTCTTCATCATAATCATTTGATGATGTTTTAGTAACAGGATCTGATATGTGAAATTCAGCATCTGAATCATAAACATCATCTTTTACTTTGTTTCTTACAACTTTATTTTTTTCTTTTTTATTTTCTGTTTCGTTTGATTCAGCTTGATAACTTACCTCACTTGTAGTGTCTAAAAACTGAGTAATACTATATTCTTTAGGAACCTGTATAATACCAAAAATATCTAAAACAAAATATAAACTTAAAGAAATTAAAAGAAATAACAGTATAACAATAATTGCAAAAGCAAATCCTTTTTCATTTTTAAAATTATTCATATTATTCTACCCCTTTCAAAGAACAATCGTGGACATTTTATTAGGTAAGACTATAAAAATACATTGCAAAGTCCACGTAAAATTGTTCGTGCGCCAATTTTGACAAAAATTGTGTGCAATGCTTTTACTTAAGCTTAGCTACAGATAACTTTCATATTTAATAAAAAACTATGATTTATTGCTCTCTTTTCCAATAAAATAAATATTGTTGTGCTAATCCTTCAATACCCATAAATTTTTCATTTGCTATTTTTCTTATTTCATTTTTATTAACCTTATTTTCATTTTCAGAATGTATGTATAATTCATTCATAACTCTTCTAACCCAAACATCTACCGGAAATACATCAAATCTATTAAAAGAAAATAATAAAATACAGTCAGCCACTTTTTCACCTACTCCATCTAATTTTAAAAGTTCATTTCTAATAACTTGAGTATCCTTTTCTTTTTTCATTTTATCTATGTCAAATTCTTTATTTAATATCATTTGAGTAGTAGTGTATACCCTTTTGTCTCTAAAACCTAAACCTAAATTTCTAAAATCTTGAACAGAGGCTCTAGATAATTCTTCTGGTGTTGGAAATAAATAATACTCTTTTTTATCATATATTATTTTTTTTCCATAATTTTTTGAAATATTTTCAATTATTTTTTTTATCCTAGGAATATTATTATTTGCAGATATTATAAATGAAATTATACATTCCCATATATCTTGTTTAAGAATTCTAATTCCATTTCCATATTCAACACTAGTTTTTAAATTATTATCAATACTAGATAATTTCTTTTTTATTAATTCATAATCTCTATCTAAATCAAAATATTCTTTTATAACTTTTTCAAGATCATCCGTTAAATTAGAAGAAAAAATAAAATCTCCATTTTTATTTTTAATATTTATTACCCTATCTTTAATTATACCAGTATATGACCCATCATCTTGCTGATTCCATCGAAAACATTGTCCACATTCAAATATATGTGTTAAATTAAAAGAATTATTCTTTCTTAAAATATATTGCTCCATATTTTTCCTCATTATATTATTATTATCAAAAAAATTATAACATAATCTATTATTAATTACTATAAAAAAATATATAAAAAACAAAAAAAGCTTGATGATTTTTCATCAAGCCTTTCTATTTTTTATTATTGTAATTCTACTGTAGCTCCTACTTCAGTAAATTTTGCTTTTAATTCTTCTGCTTCATCTTTAGAAACATTTTCTTTAACTACTTTTGGAGCACCATCAACTAAATCTTTAGCTTCTTTTAATCCAAGTCCTGTTGCATCTCTAACAACTTTTATAACTTTGATTTTTTGATCTCCAGCATCCTTTAATACTACATTAAATTCTGTTTTTTCAGCAACAGCATCTCCTCCAGCTACAGCACCAGCAGCAGGTGCAGCAACAGCAGCAGCAGTTACTCCATATTTTTCTTCAATTCCTTTTACTAATTCTGATAATTCAACAACTGTTAAAGTATCAATTTCTTCTAACATTTTATCTGTTTTTTCACTCATTTTTAAAATCCTCCAATTTATTTTATATATTTTTATTCGATTATTTTAGTTAATCACTCTATTATTTAGCTTCAGCTTCTTTTTTCTCACGAACAGCATCTAATGTTGCTGCAAGTTTTGAAACATTTGCAAGTAAGCATCCAGCAAGTTTTGCGATAAGTTCTTCTCTTGATGGTAATTGAGCTAATACATTTAATTCATCACAAGAAGTAACTTTTCCTTCTAGAATACCTGATTTAATTTTATAAAAATCATTACTTTTAGAATATTTATATATAGCTTTTAAAACTGGTAAATATTCCTCATTAGCTATTACTACAGCTATTGGACCTGTTAATGAATCATTAAGTTCTGTAATACCACATGCTTCTAAAGCTCTTCTTGTAATATTATTTTTTATAACTATATATTCACCATTAGCAGTTCTTATGTTTTTTCTAAGTTCAGTAACATCAGCAACATTAATTCCTCTATATTCTGTAAACATTACTAAAGTAGCACTCTTAATTTTTTCAGCTAATTGTTTAACTTGTTCTTCTTTTTGTTTAATTATTGTTTCACTAGCCAATTTTAAATTCACCTCCAATTATATTTTTTATAATATGGTTTTTTATATATAAGTAATTAAATTTCTATAATATAAAAAACCTCTTTTTACCCATAACAAGATAAATAAAGAGGTTTTATTCCGCTCCTATTTACCTCGGTAGGACTTATATATGCCTACTGTCTTAGGTTAATTTTTTATATTTATTTTTGATTGATGTAAACACTAGGACCCATTGTTGTTGTAACAGCAACACTCTTAATATATTGACCTTTTGCTGCAGCTGGTTTAGCTTTTATAATAGCATCCATTAAAACTTGATAATTTTCTGTTAGTTTTTCAGCACCAAAAGATACTTTACCCATTCCTAAGTGAATAATATTAGTTTTATCTAATCTATATTCAACTTTACCTGATTTAATTTCTGATATAGCTTTTGTTACATCCATTGTTACAGTACCTGATTTTGGATTTGGCATTAATCCTTTAGGACCTAATACTTTTCCTAATCTTCCTATAACTCCCATCATATCTGGTGTAGCAACTATAACATCATAATCAAACCAGTTCTCTTTTTCTATTTTTGGAACTAATTCTTCAGCTCCTACATAATCTGCTCCAGCAGCTTCAGCTTCTTTAGCTTTATCTCCTTTAGCAAAAACTAAAACTCTTAAAGATTTACCAGTACCATGTGGTAATACAACAGTACCTCTAACTTGTTGATCTGCATGTTTAGAATCAACTCCTAATTTAACATGTAATTCAACAGTTTGATCAAATTTTGTTTTTGGCATTTTTTCAATTACTTCAAAAGCTTCTTTAGCTTCATATAATTTTGAAGAATCAACTAATTTTGCTGCTTCTTCATATCTTTTTCCTCTTTTCATTTTTACCTCCCTTGGTTTTAACGAATAAATTAAATTATTCTCCCAAAATTATTTTAATTAGTCAACAACTACAACACCCATTGAACGAGCAGTTCCAGCAACCATTGACATTGCAGCTTCAATACTTGCTGCATTTAAATCTTCCATTTTTTGTTCAGCAATTGCTTTTACTTGTTCTTTTGTTATATTAGCAACTTTATCTTTATTTGGTTTACCAGAACCTTTTTGAATTTTAAGTGCTTTTTTTATAAGAACTGCAACTGGTGGAACTTTTGTTATGAATGTAAATGATTTATCTTTATATACAGTAATTACAACTGGAATTATCATTCCAGGTTGATTAGCTGTTCTATCATTAAATTCTTTAACAAATTGCATTATATTAACACCACTAGAACCTAAAGCTGGTCCAACTGGTGGAGCTGGTGTAGCTTTTCCAGCTTCTATTTGTAATTTAATTACATTAACAACTTCTTTCTCTGCCATTTTTTTCGCCTCCTTCTAATCTACTTTTTCTACTTGTGAAAATTCTAATTCTACAGGAGTTTCCCTACCAAACATAGAAACTAGAACTTTAACTTTTTGCTTTTCTTTGTTAATTTCTTGAACTGTTCCTACAAAACCTTCTAATGGTCCATTTAAAACTTTAACATTGTCATTTACCATATAATCAATATTAACAGGAACAACATCAAATCCCATTTTTTTGATTTCTTCATCTGTTAAAGGAATTGGATCAGTTCCAGAACCAACAAATCCTGTAACACCTCTTGTGTTTCTAACAACATACCAAGATTCTTCTGTTACTATCATTTTAACTAAAACATATCCAGGAAAAACTTTTTTTAAATTAGTTTTTCTTTTTCCATCTTTAATTTCAACTTGCTCCTCCATTGGAACAATTATATTAAAGAAGAATTCATCTAATTCACGATTTTTAATTGTTTTTTCTAAATCTGTCTTTACTTTTTTTTCATAACCAGAATAAGTATGTACAACATACCATTTTGGTTGTGGATTACTTTCTTCTTGAGACATTTTAAAAGCCTCCTTTTTAAAATTTTGTATTACTGCGTTACTTCTTCTGTTACAGCACCTTCTGGCTGAGTTTGATTTTGAGTATCAACAGGAGCCTCTGGATTTGCTTCTGGCGTTGTTTCTACAGTACTAGCTTCATTGCCTTCTGGTTGAACAGAATTGTTTTCAGTTTCATTAGCAGAATTATTTTCTACTTCATTAGTAGAATTTTCTTCTACTTCATTAGCAGAATTTTCTTCTGTTTCATTAGTAGAATTATCTTCTGTTTCATTAGAATTTTCTTCTACAGAAGAAGAACTTACAATCGATTTTAATTTCTCAACACCATAAGTATTTGCTTTTTCAAAAGCAAAATCAAGAACAAAAACTATAACAGCAATTGTTATTGTAATAAGTAAAACAGTTCCTGTACTACTAATTAAACTTTTCCTTGTAGGCCAAGTAACTTTTTTTAACTCATTGTTTACTTCTTTAATAAAACTATTTTTTTGTTCTTTTTTCTCTTTTTTCTTTGGATCTTTTGCCATTTTTTTTCCTCCTAATTAAGGATATTATTTTGTTTCCTTATGAGTAGTACGTTTTTTGCAAAATTTACAGTACTTAACAATTTCTAATCTGTCTGTATTGTTTCTTTTATTTTTAGATGTCATGTAATTTCTTCTTTTACAATCTGTACATTCTAAAGTAATACTTTCTCTTGGTCCTTTTGCTGCCATTGCTTACACCTCCATTTTTTCAATCGATAAAGCCACCTGGGTAAAAATGACTTTAATAAATACATGCTTAAATAATTTATCATAAAAGTTCATATATGTCAACAATTTTTACTATTTTTTATAGATATTTTTGGATTTTTTTCCTTTTTTTTGAACTGAAAAACCAAATTTACCAATTTTCTTTCCTAAGCTATAATATCCACCATTTGAATACGCTATTAATTTACATTTTGATATATCAAAAGCTCCATTTTTATTTATATATTTATCATCAACATTTATAGCTAAAACTTCGGCACAGAACATAGTATGACTACCTAAATCCTTTTCTTCAACCACTTTACATTCAATAGATATAGGACTTTCTTTTATCATAGGTGCCTTTACAAATGATGATTTTTGCTTATTTAATTTTAGAAACTCAAATTTATCTACATCTCTTCCTGATTTAACCCCACAAAAATCAGTAGCATATACTAAATCTTCATTAGTTAAATTTATAACAAATTCTTTTTGTTTTTTTATTATATTATATGAAAAACGTTCTTTTCTAACAGATATATATGCCATAGCAGGATTTGTATTTATTGTACCAGTCCATGCCACTGTAAATATATTTGATTTTTCCATAGTTCCTACAGAAACCAAAACAGCAGGAATTGGATATATAAAATTTCCTGGTTTCCATGTTACTTTTGACATATTTTTAATTTCCTTTTTCTAAATTTTAAAATATATTTTTATTTTTTTGCTATTGATAATATTACATAAATATAATAATTATTAGTTTCAAAAAATTAATTATGATATAAAATTAAATTAATATTTATATAATACATGTACAATTATTGATCAATCTTTTACAATATATCTGTTAAACTTTTTATAGTATTTATTAAATACTATAATTTATTTTTACATAATATAAATATTTTAAAAAGCATAAATTAATAATCTTTTGTAAATTACTAATTTATGCTTTTTAAAAATAAAAAAACTGGCGACTTCCTATTTTTCCAGTAGGGTAACCCACAAGTATCTTCGGCACTAAAGAGCTTGACTTCTGTGTTCGGCATGGGTACAGGTATTTCCTCTTCGTTATTATCACCAGAAATGTTTTGTATGCTTTTTTCGAAAATCATAAATTCTTATTTCATTGCTTAACTTCATACTTTTTACTATTTATACAAATGTATTTTTATTAAAATATTTCGTTTTCATTAAAATAATCATTTATAATTCTCTTTTATTTTTAGCACACTCAAAAATACATAGATAAATACTTTTCCTCAGGCAAAACTTTTTTGTGGTTAAGCCCTCGATTTATTAGTACTGGTTAGCTACATGTATCACTACACTTCCACCTCCAGCCTATCTACCTAGTCGTCTTCTAGGAATCTTACTACCTTTCGGTATGGGATATCTTATCTTAGGGTGGGCTTCACACTTAGATGCTTTCAGCGTTTATCCCTTCCATACTTAGCTACTCAGCCGTGCCACTGGTGTGACAACTGATTCACCATCGGTATGTCCATCCTGGTCCTCTCGTACTAAGGACAGCTCCCTTCAAATATCCTACGCCTGCGATAGATAAGGACCGAACTGTCTCACGACGTTCTGAACCCAGCTCGCGTACCGCTTTAATGGGCGAACAGCCCAACCCTTGGAACGTACTTCCGCTCCAGGATGCGATGAGCCGACATCGAGGTGCCAAACCTCCCCGTCGATGTGAACTCTTGGGGGAGATAAGCCTGTTATCCCCAGGGTAACTTTTGTCCGTTGAGCGACGGCATTTCCACTCACTACCGCCGGATCACTAAGCCCTACTTTCGTATCTGTTCGACATGTCTGTCTTTCAGTTAAGCTTCCTTCTGCCTTTACACTCTTTCGCCTGATTTCTGACCAGGCTGAGGAAACCTTTGGGCGCCTCCGTTACTCTTTTGGAGGCGACCGCCCCAGTCAAACTGCCCACCTGACATTGTCCCCTCACCAGTTTATGATGATTGGTTAGAATTCCAGTAAACTAAGGGTGGTATCCCAACATTGGCTCCACAAAGGCTGACGCCCTTGCTTCTAAGCCTCCCACCTATCCTGTACATAGTCTACCGAAACCCAGTATCAAGCTACAGTAAAGCTCCATGGGGTCTTTCTGTCTTATCGCAGGTAACTAGCATCTTCACTAGTACTACAATTTCGCCGGGGATATTGTTGAGACAGCTCCCAAATCATTACGCCTTTCGTGCGGGTCAGAACTTACCTGACAAGGAATTTCGCTACCTTAGGA
>CANRGN010000025.1 GCA_947630235.1 uncultured Clostridia bacterium | reverse complement strand
CTCTGTGTGGTTAGCGATATGTACCTCCACTACGGACTTTCACCGATTAGTTAAGCGACATGCCTGTCGCACAAAATGTAGGGACTGTCCCCAAATTGTCCCCACTTTTGTAAAAATAGATTTTTACTCAAAAAAATAAGAGTCCACAATCTCTTGCGACTCTAATAAAATTTGTGGTTGCGAGGTAAGCCTCGAACTTACGACCTTCGGGTTATGAGGGCTAGCCAGAGAGATTTGTGTAATTTAGTGAAATTAAGGGTTTTAGGCTGTATATCAATAAAAATTGGGGAAGTGATTTTTAGAACATTTGTGTTATTTTTTGAACTTTTTTGAGGATTTTTTCCCCAACTTTTCCCCAAGTCGTTTGGTACGCTTGTTCGTAATATTTTAACTAAAATGGAAAACCTAAAAATTTATTTTGGAGGTTTTTAATATGGAGAAAATTACTTATCACAAAGAAGGAGATTATTTAGTTCCTGATTTAATTATGGAGAATTCTTGCGAGGATTATCATATAGAAAAATATGGTAGATTAAGGTTAAATTATATTAAAGAATATAAAAAAGGCTTATATACCGAATTTATGATAAAAGGTACTCTATCTAAACATTTAGCTGACATTGAACAATCTGCTACTGAAAGAGTTAATACTATTATTAGAAAAATAGCTGAATATGAAAATATTAATGAAGATTTAAAGAATAGTAATCAATTTGAGTGGGTTCAAGCTATGAATAACATTAAAAATAGAGCTGAAGAATTTGTTTATAATGAGATTATTTATGTTTAGGAGGATTTTTGAAATGAGTTTTAGAGAAGTATTATAGAAATGGGTTTGCGATGGGGTGCAAATTATATAGTGATGTTCAAATAAATAAAATTGTTGTATTACACTTGTTTTTTAGTAACTTTAAAAAAAGTCATTATATCAAACAGAGCCGTATTTATTTTCGGCTCTCTTTATTAAAGTTTTTCTCTATAAGATTTCTTTAAATTATATGACTGGTATTTTTGAAAGACAAATATCATAATCTAAATATATTGTATCTATTGCTGAATCTATTTGATTAATTAACATAAAATTTCTGCTAAAAGAATCTATATTACGAATATATTTATTATTTTCTTCTAATAATATTTCACTCAGCATTTGAGTTTTTATTTTTATTTTATTACAATCTACTATTATTGAATTTATATCAAAAATATATTTAACACCATTTAATATAAAATAGTAATAGTCATTTGAATATGGTTCTATAGAAAATGAATAATTATCTACAGGCGTACACAATTCTTTTTCATCTTCTTCTAATGACAAATTTAATCCAATATTATCTATTTTCTTAACAAATTCTATTATTTTGATTTTATCTTTTATTATAATAGCATCATGACTTGAGCTTTTAAAATTATCTAATATACAATTTAATTTCATAATATTACAATTGTTGTTATTACCAATTAGTTTCTTTTTTATTAATTCTAAATCATTTAATATATCGTTCAAAGATATTCTATTAAAAAAATTTTCTTGTGTTGCACCAATTAAAATTTGCTCAATTTTCATAACAATACCATCATCAATATTATTTAAATGAATTTTACAACTAGGATTATCTATCTCATAGGTTGTAAATTTATGAGCATCTCGATCATTTTTCAATATAATCCATATAGTCTTTCCTATAGAATATATATCCGCTTTACAAAAATCATATCCCAGAATTTCATAAGCTTGATTAAACATTTCTGGTGCCATAGTTCCCTTACTTCCCATTGGTTCTTTTTCATCAATTGTTTCTATATCAGGAATTTTAGCTGTACCATAATCTATAAATGTTAGTTTACCATTATATCTAATTATGTTTTCGGGTTTTATATCTCTATGCTGAATATCTAAGCTATGCATATCTTTTAAAGCATTACAAATTTCAATAATATCGTCTACCTTCTGATAAAAATCAAGTTTAGAGTAATTATATTTTTCACCAATTTCCATTATATAAAATGGTAAGAGTTTTAAATCAAAATCTATAAATTTAAATCGATCATATTTAGGAAAGTTTTTGTCAATTACATTTGGAGTAAAATTACTTTTTTGTGCATTTATTTTCTCAATTTTATCTGCTTCTTTTTTAAATCTATCATACCTACTTTTTTTATCACATTTAAAAAATTTAATAGCATAATAATCATCTTTATATTTACATTTATATACAACACTATTTCCACCATAACCTATACATTTAATCAATTTAATAATATTGCCATTAAATTCAAATTCTTTCTCTTCAAATCTTTCATAATCAATACTCATAATTTGCTTCATCCCTTATTACATCTGATTCATCTTTATAAATCTTTGCTAGCTCTTTTAATATTTTTGCAGTTGCGGGATGAGTTATTTTTATTTTATCAGACCATTCAATATATTGTTTATATAATAACATTTCCTCTTCACCTATTCCAATATAGTGTACACCTCTTTCATTATATTTTTCTATTTTAAAAGAACTAGATAGCTTTTCGAATTCTTCTGGAATAAGATTTTCATTATAATATTCAATAATTTTTCTAATACTTTTTGATGGATATATATCATCTTCAGAATCTTTTTCTCCTTTTGCTAATAATTGACCTAAAATGTGAAATGCTATTTTACTTCTATTATTTTTTTTCATTAAATCTATAAATTCTTCACACCATTTAATTCCTTTAATATCAAAATCTATCTTTAAATTTCTTAATTTTGTATAACAATTAGACGCAAGCGTTTTTTCAATATTCAAATCATCATTTTCATTATTAAATGCTATCATATTTCCATTATCATCTTTATATAAAAAAATTGCTAACTCAACCACGACACTTGGATAATTACTAGCTTCTTTTGATAAAAAATAAGTATTATTTTTAAGAATAGGGGCATAATATATTTCCAATTTCGTTAATCTCTCAAAATTATCAATTTTCGAATAATTATAAAAACTTTCAAAAATTTTTTCAATTTTATAGTTATCTAATTGTGTAGGTTTATATTTACATTCTTCAATCTTTTCTAATAAATAGCATTTCTCATCATATTTATCTTTTTCCTTATAAATAATTTCTAAGCAACTTTCATAATTTTCATATTTTAAGCAATTATAATAAACAAAATCACTATGTTCAGATTGATATATATTTATTGTTTTCCAGTATATTTCTTCACTTTCTGTATTTTTTATTACTTCATAAATTTTTTCTTTATAACCAGTATTTGATAAAATCCAAACTCTATCTTCTATAGATAAATCACTTAAATTATTATAAATATCTATAATATTCTCATCACTTTCATTTATATAAACATTTCTCAAATATAAACCTACATCTTTAATATAAGAATTAAAAAGTTTTCTTATAAAACTAATGTTATGCTTATTATTATGTTTATATTTATATATATTAGCCAAAAGCATCATTTTGTTGTCGCATTTTTTTAATAAAAGATTTTCATTTTCTTCATCTTCAATTAATACCATTGCTTGTTGTATTTCATTAGTACATTCTTCTTCATCAATAAGTGTTCTATATTGAAATAAAGAAATATAATCATAAATTGGATTTTTATATACAAGTGCAATTCTTATTTCTTCAAGATATTCTAATTGTTTATTTGTTAAATTCCATACAGAATTATGAAATTTTTTATATCCTCTAATTCTTTCCGTAATCTTTTCTTTTAATTTGTACTTTTCTTCATCATCACTATTTTTAATAAGTTCTAATGTTTTATCCTTTATAACATTAAAACAATTAAAGTCAATAAAATAAATTTCATCATATATACAAACTATATCATCTAATTTTTTTGCATATTTATTTACATACATACTATAATATTCATTAAAATAATCAACTTGTTCTTTAATATATTTAATAGTTTTTGGCTCATCATAAGAATCAAATTCAGGTTTTAATAATGGAGTCCATGAACAATTACTTTTTGGAAAAATATCTATTAATAGCTTTTTACCTAACTCATGATGTTTATTAATTAAATTTTTTAATAATACTATTTTTTCTTCAAAATCCAAACAAGTTAAATTATCCCAACCCAAAAAAACTGTTCTTAAAGAACTAAATGGGGTATTTGACATATTCTTATAATCTGTATTCTTCATTTCTGATAGTAATGCTAATACATCAACGGCCTCTACAATATAATCTTTTTTGTTTATCGCTTTTTCAATTCCCCAAATAATATTGCAATAATCGTTAGTCGAAAAAAGAGTATTATTCTTAATGTTAAACATCTCTTCAAATTCTTTTTTACCAATAGAGCTTTGAATTTTTTTTAAAAATTTATCATAATTAAATTCAGCTAATTTATCAGATATACTAGCAAAATTTAAATATCTTTCTTTTGTATTAACCAAATTATAATAATTATCAATCAAGCTATTAAGCTTATTCACTAAATTATTTTTGTTTTCACCTTGTAAATATATTTTTGTAATTATCAAGCTTTTTAACACTCCATTACGAACTGGTTTGCTATATTCTCTCGAGTTTACATCTTCAACATAATAATCTTTTTCTATATTTTCAGGCAAATATCTAGGATCTAAATATAATAAAACTTTATTTACAATATTGCATAATTTTTCTATATCATCATCTTCTATATATTGTCCTAGCCAGTCGATAGCATTATAAGTATTAATTACTCTATATTCATCCCAATGTTTATAATATACAACAAATGGATCTTTTTCCTTGGTTGCTTTATTTAAAAAGTGTTTTAAATCATCTATATCAAATCCAAATTCATTCATTAGTTTTAAATCTTTTGATTTAAAATCATTTAAGAAAAATATACCCAACAATAGTTTTATATTATTTTCATCATACCATTTAGGTTTAGTATGTTCTTTAAATAATTCTCGTTTTAATGGTATATATTTACCTAAACTTTTCTTAATAATTGAATTAACAATTTCATAATTACATTCATTTGATTCAAGTTTATAATATTTTTCCAATGCACTTCTCAAATTATTAATTGTCCTTTGTTTAATTACATAATCTGATTTACTTATAAATTCTTCTGTATCATAAATAAATAATGTAGTATTATTACTCGGACAAGCTAAACCATCATAATGATAAAAATTAGGTATAAGAACAGCATTTTTTATTAATTCTTTTGATACTATTTCTTCCCATGTTAATTCATTATCTATAATTAACACATCATTTTCGATTCCTAACTTTTTTAAATAAAATAATGTAACTAAAACTCCTTCTTCCCTCGTTGGAGCTACTATATGGTAATATTCTTTCTCCAAATTTTTTAAAACTATTTCATAATCTTTATCTTCATAATTGAAAAAATCTAATCCAATTGCTTTTACTGTTTTATTAGCAAATTGTTTTTCCATTTCAGTAATTGAATATATGCCACTAGATGGTATTTCTAATTTTTCTAAAAAGTATTTTGCAATTGCAATATCTTCATTTAGCCAATCCTCAAGAACAGCACCATCTATTATTTTTATGTCATTCCAATTATATTCTTCTTTTTTAGAGGAGATCCAATCATCTTTTGAAATTTTACGACTTTTCCAACTATATGGAGTGATAAAAATAAAGTTTTCATCTTTTTTAGGTTTTCTTTTTTTGATATCTTCATTTGCTTTTGATATATAATCAGAATTTGTTCCTATCTCTATATTAGCTGGTTTATCTCCTAAATATTTATTTATACTATTAAATTTCACTCTTCCATCTATACCAATTTGAACAGTATTATCATTACTTGGAATATCTATACTAGTTATATTATCTACTGTATTTTTTATTAATTTCTTGATAATATATGGAAATTCATTTTCTGCTTCTTTTTTGTTATTATTTATATATTGTTCTAAGTAAGAACTTTGTACTAGTTTCACTAACATTCTCCTTTTCTTGAATTATATATTTGATATCATTATATCTTTCTATTCACCATTCACTGTCAAAAAACTCATAATAGTCCTGTAATATAAAATTACTCTTATAATTTTCTTTTTCTGTAATTACTTATAAATTTTCATTTTTTCTAATTTGTTAATCCATATATAGTACAAAGAACTGATAGTATTCCTCAATTTTTATTTTCTATTTGTTTCTTTAAGTTTAACAAATTATTTGCTACTTTTTCACAATACCATAAAATTTCTCACTTACTAGCCATTCGCCATTCTTTTTGCTATTTTTCCTTTCTATTAAACCTTTTTTGCATTTCCGTCATATATGTTTTCATCGTTCTCAATGATTTATTAATTTGCATTGCTATCTCTTCTTGAGTTATTGCCGGATTAGTTTTTAATATATTTATAATTGCCTGTTCTTCTATAGTGAAATTTTTGAGATTTTAAAAATTTTCTCTATAACCCCACTATTATTTTATTAATAATTATCTCTAAAAAGCAACATTATTTATTCAAAACTTTTTAATATGTAATAATAAGCTTCCTTATTATATTTTTTAATTTTATTTAATCTTTTTTATATGCTCTTGATTTAATAAAATAATATCATTACAAAATTCTTTAATGTCTACTAAAACATCATCATATGTAACTTCAAACAATTTTCTATATTTGATTTCTCTAGTTGCAATATCTATAAAACTTTCTCTAATAATATTTACATCTTCAGATGCATTAAAAAGCTTGTCCACATCATATAATTGCTTCATAAGTTCCAATTCTTTGCTAGAATTATAACTTATACCTGTAGTTTTAGTTGCTAAAACAGTAAGCTTATCTCCTAAAATACTCTCTATACTTGGTAATTTTACTATTGATTCACTTGCAACTTTTAATTTATTATTTTGTATTTTTTTAGTTATAGTTTCAGGATATTTATTATCTTCATATGCAACATCTAATAATATATATTTTTCTGATTCGTCTGTTGCAGACTTAAAGAAAAACTTAAAATGTTGTAATTCCATTCTCTGACTCGCTGAGTTTTCTCTTATATTTTCTTCATATCTTGTAAATATGTCATTGCTTTCAACAATATTTTTAATACAGTGTAATACTTTTTCCCTACTCTCCATAGTTATTATATCTACATCAACAGAAAATCGTTTTAAATCATTTAACAATAAAACTAATGAAGTACCACCTTTAAATATAAAATCTAATCCATTATTTGCTAAATTTTCTACTAAATATAAAGCTCCAATAGTTTTTTCTAGTAATTGCAAATTTGCAGTTGGATTTTCTTTTTTAAATTCATTTATTGACTCTTCTAATAAATCTTTATTTCTTATTTGTTCTGCTAACATTTCTTCTCCTTATACTTCTTCTACAACTTTCAATTTCATTATATAATTTTTGTACTGTTCCAAAATTACTCTATCTTTTGCATATGAATATAATTTTTTTAGATTTATACTATAGCTATCAAATATATTAGCATATATATACTCTAATTCTTTTCCTTGAACAAACTCGTACAACTTGTCTTTATATAAATCAATCATTATTTTTTCAATTGTTGGTTCTAAAATTCCATCTTTGGTTTTATCTAATGGAGCTCTTGAATTCAAAGATTTAACTATTATCAAATTTTCGTTATTTAAAAACATATTTTTATTTTCATTATACATATTTTCTGTTACTATAGTATATCTTTTCATTAGATTTTCTTTTAAAAGTGTAAGAATCATTTCTATTGCAAATCTCTCTGTTTCAACAACGATAAAATTATTCATAATATAATGCTGAGTAAATTCATTTAAAATATTTGTATTCCATACAATTGTTTTTATATCTTTATATTCTTTTAAAATAATATTATTAATTTTCTTTAGTTTTTCTTGTTCTTTAATCTTATATAGAGTTTTTTCTATAATCATATAATATTCATTTGAATAATCTATTATTGTTTCATATTGCTTTAATAAACCAATCATATTTTCAAATGTTTTAATATTATCATTTGAGTATATCTTTTTATATAAATCAAATAAATCTTCTTTAGAAATCTTTCTATGCACATATTTATTTCTTAATTCATTAATCATTTTTATATATTTCATAATATCACCTCGTGGGATTTTTGAGAATTTTATTTTTTTTACATTTTTCCCACTATTATTTTAGCATGTTTTTTTATAAATGTCAAACTCTAAAAATATTGTTATTTCTAGGCTTTTTTATAATATATGTATAAAATTAGTAAAAAGTAATTTTAATTTTAGTCAAATATACTTTTAAATTCCAATGGAATAATATCCTCATACAATAAAACAAATTGTGAATTAACTTGTCTATAATCATGATAATGTCCAAAATACCATTTTTTAAACTCACATTTTTCCATAATCTTTTGGAAATAATCTGTTAAATAGTCTTTCTTAAACTTTCCTGCTCCTAATAATGTTTGAATACTTGTGGGACAACAATGTAAAATAATATAATCCACTTTATAATTTGCTTTTTCTAAATTATTTATACCATTTTGCATTTCTTCCTCAGTTGGTAATTCTAAATCCCACCATGAATAATCTCTTATTCTAAAATAAGCTCCTCTTTTACGATATTCATATATTTTTTCTTCTTCATCTAAATTTAATATTCCATCTTGAATATCATGAGATCTAGCTCCACCAAAATCGCCACATATTATTACATAATCATCTTTTGTCATTTCATTTTGTATTGGAAATCTGTCTTCATTGAATTTTGAAAAATCTGCATGTGTGTCACCTGTAATATAAATCATCTTATTGGTATCTCCTCTATTTAAAATCTAAAAACTATTATTCGAACTCCATCTATTTCTTTTAAGAAATTAACATCTTTCAACTCAAAAAGCTGCCATTTTACATGTTCAATTATAATTTTAAAATATTTAAACCATCCTTGACTATCATCCCATTCAAAATAATCATATAATAATTGCTCTTCAAAACTTAATTTTTTATATTCTTCAATACTAATGAATTCATATATATCTTTCTGTTCTCGTATTAAGTAACTAGAAATAATATTTTTATTTACATATCCATGATATTCATTAATTTTTTTGATGGAATACATACCTTTATATCTTCCAAACTAACTGCAAGTGGTAAAGTTTCATACTGTAATTTTTCTGTACCATACTTTTCTTTTAATTCATCTGATAATTCGTTTTTATCTATTGGATTTCCTATAGATTCTAATTTATCATAAGTTTCTCTAAAATAACTATATGAGCCCAAATAATATGTAGTAGCTAATCCATACTTTTTTTTATCTATATCTTTGATTTTATTATTAATGCAATACCATTTATTATCAATTTTTATTTCTGTATATAAAAAATAATTTGTTGACATATATTCTCCTTTTGTTTATTTTTACTTCTTCAATGTTTGTTTTTCAAACATTGTATTGTAAAATATTAGGCAGATTTTCTCTGCCTTAAATATTTATTTTTCTTCTTTTTTTCTTTTAAATTCAATGAATTCTAATACTTCTTTTTGAGATTTACTAGATAATTTGTCAAATTTTCTTGAAAATTTTTCAATTATTTTTTCTTTATCTTCTCCAGTATATAATTCTTCCATTGATAATCCATAAATCTTTGAAAAGAAATATAATTCTTCTGCTGTTATTTTTCTTGTTCCGTTTTCAATATTTGTTATTACTAAACGTCTTACTCCTAGCATTCTTGCTATTTCTTCTTGAGTAAATCTAGTCTTTTCCCTTAAACTTTTTAATCTTCTACCTAAATTCTCCATAATTACTATCCTTTATTTGATATAAAAAGTTTATCATATAAAGTTTGTTTTTGCAACATTTTTGTTATCTATTCAGAAATTTTCCCTGAAAATTTCTAAGCTATCAAGCTCTAAGAAAATCCTTGATTTTTTTATTTATTTTTCTGCTATTTGGCATTCTAACAGTAAAAATACACAAAAAGTCCCTATTGTTTTTTATAACCTTTTTGCTATTCTGTTATCTTTGGTCATGCACTTGAAAATTGCAAAACATCTCTTGGGGCTCGATATATTCTTTCGCGCATTTCTTCAATATAACCTATCTTTGTTATTTTCATATTTTCAAAATTATGTAAATGACTATATAAATATACTTCCCATAAATTATAACTCATTATTATCATTTGTATTATCACATCTATTGCTTTTTCATCTGCTACTTATTACCTAATCTCAATTTATTCTACACTTTCATCAATCCATTTTTCCATTTCCTCTGTCAAGCATATTATTTCTGTTTTTGAAATAGCTGGGACTTGATAATCATGTATTGATTTTATTACTTCCACAATTTCATTTACTTTGTCTAATCTCGTTCTAAATTCAAGTTTAAATTCTTCTTTTGTTTCTATTTTTCCTTTCCACCAATAATCTGATTTAACTTTATATATTTGACTCCCTGCAACTAATTTTTTCTGCATCAATGTTTTAGAAATTTTTTCTGCTATTTCTTGTTTATCACATAATGTTGTTACAATATAATAATATTCAAATTCATCTTCGTTATATATTTCGTAATCTACAAAGTCTTCAGGTGTATAGCCATATTTTTCAAGCTCCTCATCACTTTCTATTTTTTTAATAATCGTTTTTGTTCTACTTATAGGATAAGGTACATCAGAGCCTAGATAATATTTTGCCTCTTTTACCAATGCTACAACATCTTCTCCAGATCTATTTACAAGTACCTTATCTCCTACTTTAACAGTTTTATCATCACTTATATAATTATAAAAATCATATGAATCTAAATCATCGGCATATACAACTGATACATAATAATATTCTTTATCAAAATCTTCTATTTTAGGCATTCTAGCCTTCATATTCTCTGTATAAATATCGTATATCGTTCCAACATTGTCCATCTTTTCATTTTCTAAATTTTTAAATAAATCATAAGGTATTTCCTTTTTATTTTTTAAGTAAACACTTGTCCAAAAACCTTTTAAATCTGGTATCTCTTTTATTTTTCTCAATCTATCTATCGAATATTTTTTTATGTATCTTTCGTTTAATATCTTTGCCATCGTTTTATTTATCATAAAATCATATACATTTGTTATTTCTATTATCTTTTCTTTTTCTACATCAACAGATAGATTTTCTATTGTAAAATCTATAAAGGAATTTAATAAGTGTTTCGCTATTTCTCTTAATTCTACAACACTACCAGTATAAGAAAATTTTACAAGAGCATATCCTTTTTCTCTATTATCTTCTAGTTGAATTCCTGCAATTACAACTCTATACCCTTCCCAATTTTCATATCTTTCAAGTAATTTTAAATCTGGTTGCCTTTGGTCTATTGATTTTAATTCTTCCGTTATTTCACCTTTAAATGGATAAAATGTTACCCATTCTTTTATATAATTTGAGCAGAAAGGTTTTATTTTTATATCAGAGTAATTATAATCTTTTTCGTTTTTTAAATTTAATAACTCTCTACAAATGATATGTTCTTTTGAAAATTCTTCTTTTTTCTCTATTAAAACAACTGCTTTTTCTTCAATATCATATAAGAAAGAGCTATCTATTTCATATTTTTTAAAATTCCAAAATTTCTTTTCTAGATATTCTTCAAATTCAATTAAAAAATTTTCAAAATTACTCATTTATAATTACTCCTATCAATTTCAACTAATTTTGGAAGTACAATCCATCTCCATTTTTTAGATTATATCATCTTATTCATGCTATTTCTAGATGTAAAAAGAATAATTACAAAACCATAGAAAATTAATTGTTCTAATTTTCTCTTTGTCGGGGTTGGTTTTCTTTTTTCAAGATGATAAAATAAAATCATAATAATCTTCCCTATTACTAAATAAAATGAAAGAAAACCAAAAGTTGACTGGTAGTATTGAAAAAAATGGAGAATTCTTGCGAGGATTATCATATAGAAAAATATAGTAGATTAAGATTAAATAATATTAAAAAATATAAATTTCTTATTCAATTCCTAATGCTTTGAACACAGCATCTTCAGGATTATTATAAAATGATATGTTAAATTTTGAAAACAAATCACTTGGTACTGATGAAATATCAGATGCAGAGGACATTGGTAAAAGTATTTTTTTAGCTCCAGAGTCAAAGCAAACTTGTAATGTGTTTGCTAGTTCTTCAACTTTTCCAATAGTTCCACCTATACTCATGCTACCTAAGATTACCAAACTACCTTGCATAGATTTTTTTAAGCTACTACTACACATTGCAACAAATGAAGCTAATGATACATCTTTAGATGCTCCAACACCCTGTAAATCTTCTATATGTAATAAATAATCAACACCATCTACTTGAATACTTGCACTTATATTTTTTCTATTTGCTTTAAAATAATTGAAAGCTGTATTTAACGCTTCTTTAGTTTCTCTATCATTTCCAATTCCTGATACTTGAAATTTACCATGTCCACTAGGAGATTCAACTTCTATTTTATATACACCTATCATTCCTGAATTACCACGACCTACAAAATATGTGTGTCCTGCTTTAAGCATACCCTCTGGAATTAACTTTCCGCCTCCACTTTCTGGCACAGATACAAATTTTTCTTCCATTGTATCTAAATCAATATAAGAAAAGTGAACATCATAGAATTCCATACCTCCTATTTTCTTTAATTGTTCTTTTACTCTTCTTCTACCCACCAAAGCATAAATAAGTATTTCTTCAAGTTCTTCTTTACTGTATTCTCCATTTGGATACAATAATTTAACTAAACCTGATACAGTCTTTCTAACTGCAATAACATCTCTTTGATTTAAGTTACTGCCTAGTTTAAAATATTTATCTAATGAATCAGAGAAAGTTCTTTTTCTCATTTCTCTAAAATATTCTGAAAGATAATCAGTTATAAAACCATATTCATCAGTTATTAGTTCTGGTCTCATTTTTGGAATTTCCCATCCTGGCAAATAAAAGTGCATTCTATCAAAAAAAGCAGAATCGTTAGCCATTTCTTTTGGGAATGGTTCAAATAAATGTGATGTTTTTAATAATACTTCAATACTTTGATTTACATTTCCTACAAAGACCATAGAGCTATTTGCATTTTTTTCCTCTTTACCTCTAGCAAATGAACCAGATGCCATATAGTCTTTCATTATTTGGATTCCATCTTTATCTTTGAAGGTTATACCTGCAACTTCATCAAAAGCCACACAGTCCCACATACCAACTAAACCAACTTTTTTTTGGCTCATATTATAAAATAAGTTTGCTACCGTAGTTTGTCCACCTGAAATCAATATACTATTTGGAGAAATCTCTTTATAAATATGTGATTTACCAGTTCCTCTAGGACCTAATTCACATAGATTATAATTATTTTCAACTAAAGGCACAGCTCTTTCTATAAAATGCCATTTTTGAATATCTGTTAATTGAGAAGGCTCAATTCCCATAGAACGCACTAACACACCTATCCATTCTTCCTTTGTAAAATTTTTTCTTCCTTCAAATAATCCTGTTAAATCCATATTAGGAAGTTGAATTGGATCTAAACTTGATGCAGTAAATGGTAATTTATGTTTTTCAACATCATCAAAAGTATAACTAACCTTTACAATACACCATATTCCACCTACAAGTAATTTTTCATATTTTTTTACAATATCTTCAGATATATAAGCATCTTTTATTCCTAAATTAGAAAATTCAGCTTGATAAATGTCTTGCCTTTCATTTAATCTAACAGTTACTTTATCAATTATTGTATATATTCCCTGTTCTTTAATTTTGGACTTTATTTTTTCTGCTTCATCTGGTCTTACAAAATTATCTGCTAATATTTTCTTAACAGTTTCTACACCATCATTAATTGCTTGTTCATCATTTGTTGCACAATACATCCCTAAAAGATACTCTAGAACATATACTGGAACATTAGCTCCTTCTTTTATTTTTTTTGTTAAATCTTTTCTAACTACTTTACCTGCAAAATATTTATTTAATTTCTCATTTAATTCTTCCACTATAGAAACTCTCCTTAAAATCCAAAATTATTTATAATTGTAATATCTATAATAAATCTAATTCTTTGGTGTTCTATTCCTGTTTCTTCATCTATAACAACTAAATAATAATTTTTCTCTTTATCATAATTTATGTTCTTAAATACAAATTTCTCTCTGAAAAATCTATCTTTAACTTCTGTATTGGTGTAATTGGCAATAATAGTACATTCATCAGAAATTTGATTTCCATCTTCATCTTCAAAATGTAATAAGTATCTACATCCAAGATTATTTTCATCGACTTTATTATCTTGTAAAAATTCAAGATATGTAATTGCATTAGTGATCTTTGTTGATAGCCCACTATATGTAATTCCAACCTTTTTACTTTCTTCAGACGTTCTAGTTGATTTAAAATCGATAACAGGAATAATTATTTCTTGTGGTAAAATACCTCCATGTATATAATTTATTCCACCACCCTGTCTTGAAAAGACATTATTACCTTTTGGAATATTAACATATCCACTATTTTCTCCAAATATATAATCAAGATTTATAGAAATAATACCTTCTTCTTCTAATTTTTTATCTGTATAAGAATATCTTGTTTTTTGTTTTATAACATTTGCATCTTTTGAAGTTTTTTGATAATCTTCAACTTTGCTTCTTTTATAGAAAAATCCATGATCTGCTGTAATATAGCAATTTATGCCACCAAAAGTAGTATGCAAGTCTTTTACTAGCATTTCTATTTGTTTAATTGTTTTTTCACATGCTTCAAATACATCGTTTTCATCATGTTCTCCAGTTTTATCAATAACATCATGATATATATATACAACTTTTTTTCCAGAAAAGACTTTTTTCCATTCAGATTTAGTCATTGCAGTTAATTCATCATATTGAATAGCTAGTCCTTCAGGAACTACTTTGGTAAGTATTTTTTCTCTATTTTCTGTTCCAACTGAACTCAAATCATCAACAAATATACTATCGCTATCTTTATCCTTATAATTTGGATCTCTTGATAATTCTTTATTAGGTAATAATGATGCCATTCCTAATTGTGTATATGATGGAACTAATCCTAACATATAATTTATTTCTGACTTTGTACCGAATACTTTTAGTTTTTCATTTAATTCTTTAGCACATTCATATCTAAAAGCATCTGAAATAATAACCATTGTTCTACCATTTCTTGTACTTTCAGCTTGTGATTTTATATATTTATCCAAAAATTTATTTTGCATAGTAAGTTTATTTGCATCATATCTTCCTAAATTCTCTATGGTATCACTCCATTTTAATGATAATTCAAGCATATATGTATTTATATAGTTGTTTTCTACTTTATTTTTTAAGTTCATAAAGATATCTTTATCATTTATATTATCAAAAAAATAATACATTTTTCTATATAAAGTATCTACTAAATATAATTCATCCGCATATAGTTCAACAAATTCCTCAAGTTCAAGCGTTTTTATTAAAGTTTGAGCTCTATTAACAACTTCAAAATATTTACTTACAACCTTCAAAAAGTTATATTCATTATAATATTTATCATACCAATATTTGCTTTCTCTTAAAGTTATTAACTCATTATATTTTTCAAATTCATTTATACTATTAAATAGTTGATCTATTAAGTGTAAAATTATATTATTATCTATTACATTAAAAGCATCAGCATTTTTATAATCTTCAAGTTCTATTGTGCTTATTAGTTCTTCTATTCCAAATTCTTTTGCCACATCAGTTGAAATCAATTCAAAGTATTTTTTTGTAGTTTTATCTCTCATTAAGCTATTTACGAATACTTGACTATTGGTTACTCTATTTGATAATAAATATTTTCCATATCTATTTAATTTGTTTATATTAGAAATACTTGCAGCAAAATATGTAAATACTAATGATTTAAACACAGATTCCATATCCTCTGAAGATGTTATTTTACTGCCAAAGTAGTTATTAATTAAATCTAATATAAATTCCTCATTACCAAACTTAAACAATGCCTCATATTTCTTCTCATCATCATAGTATATCTTAATTATATTTTTTATAATATCATCTATATTAATTGACTTAATTCCTAAAAGTATGCTAGTTACAATATAATCTATATTGTCGCTATATTTTTCTATATCAAATTCTTTAAATTCATTTTCTCTAGTTTTATTATTAAAAAATCTTTCATATTTCTTAATAACAGTTCTACAATCATCACTTAATCCAAGATTTTTTAATCTCATTGTTGTTGAATCTGGATTAAATAGAAAATCGGAATTCGCAGTTTCAATGTCTAACAAATCATTATCTATACCTTTTTTTCTTTCAAAAGGAAGATAGATAATAATATTCTTATTAAGTTCTTCTTTTTCTATATGGTATCTAATCCAAAAACTATTGTTATCATATTTTAATATTTCAGTATTATCTAATTCTAATTCATTGATAAATTCAAGATATTCTTGTTTAGAATCATACCAGAATATAATTTTTCTAGTTCTTTTCCTTTCTGTATCTCTTGGAAAAGCACCATTTAAAGTATCATTTAATAGTTGTAATACTTCATCAAACATAATCTATCCTCCTATTTTATTTTGGCTAGTATATCTTTAAACTTTTCATAATTTTCTTTAACACCATCATCTAAATCTATACTAATTCTTTGATTAGCGATATGTGCTATCTTTTCGTCATATTTTTTTATTTCTTGTAATTTTGCAATTAAGTCTGCTTTCCTATTTTCTGCTACTTTTTTATCTGTCATTGATAAATCAGTTGTTAGTCTATAATTAACATCTGATAATAATTTTTCGTAAGTTGTTTGGATTCTATGTAAATAATCTAATCTTACTTTTGGCACTAGATTTTCATTATATCTGTGCATATAAATAAGTGCTTTAAATCCATTTTTCTTGCCACTATCAAATAACCAATATATAGGTCGTTTTTGATATGTTTTAATATGGTCATTATAAAAGTCATTTAAGAAGTATCTTCTTATAGTATCTTCACTTGTTTCTGTTCCTTTTTTACCTAATGATTCTGCAACAAAGTCAAGATTTTTATTAAAAGTATTCATTCCATAGGCAACTTTTAAAAATTCTTTAAATCTTTCTACAATATCATCTCCAAAATATGCTTGGTCTGTTATTGGAATAACATTATCTATATCAGCTTTAAATAATTTATATCTATTTATATCAAAATCTCCACCTGTATAAATAAGTCCATCTTCATCTAATGAGTATCTTCCAAACATACAACCAACTGCATAACTAATAAATGATTTAATATCTCTTTCTTTATCTGCTAATCTTATAGTTATATCTTTGTCTTCTACTTCTGGTGTTAATTCATCTTGCAAACCATATATATCTATAAAAATACGATTTAATTCTTCTTCATTTTCTTTAAGTTGTTTAAATCTATTATTACAACTTATACACCAATGATTATATGCTTCTTCTAAATTATTATCTACTTGAATTCCATTAGATTCTTCTTTTTGAATTTGTCTTGGTGTTAAGTTTGCTTCTAGTAATAATGGGTGTTTAACAAAATCCCAACTTGTTTCAAAAGAATCCCAATCTGTTTTTGATAGTTCAATATTTTGCTTTACGATAGTATTAACTTTATTAGTATCTTTGTTTATAATTGGTAGTCTTGCAATATCTCCTGCCTGAAAATTAATTGTTGGTGCTAACATTTTCAAAATTTCAAGAGAAATTAAACTATTACAAAAAGCCATACTATATAAAAGATCATCATATTTTTCATAATAATATGACATTCCTGCTATATCAGATATGCAACTTTTTTTAAATCTAAAAGCAGGTTTTGAAGAAGTAATCAAAGACCAAGAAACTGATGGTTTAAATTTTAATGAATTTGGATAATCCTGAACATTCCTTTTTTCACTTTTGGCAAGTTTAAAAATTTCAAATCCTTGATTTTCCCAATTTACTACATAATCATTATTACCATACCATTTTCGGTATTCTCCACCCTTGTTATACGCAAACCATTTTGCTTTTATATTATTTGTTTCTTCATAATCTTCTATAATGTAATTGCTTTTTTCTTTTTCTACTTCCCACCATAGTCTTAAAAATCTATTATTATCTCCAGTTTTCATACCATTTCTTACAATAGCCTTATCACCAAGTTTTTGTTCATTTTTAAATATATTAAACATTTTTTCACTAGCCCAATAAACAATAGGCATACTATCAATATTTTCAAAAACATTTTTATCTGCAAGATATTTGTAAAGACAATTTTTATTATTTAATCCTTCAAGGAATTTTTTTTCTTGAACAGTCATTCCACCTACAAAATCAGTCAAGCGATAATATATGCCTCGTTTACTGTCTTGATTGTTTACTAATACAAATGTACATAATGGAACTATTGCTTCTTCTAATGATGAATATTCTAATTGTAGCAATGAAACAATATTCATTTCATCAATTACATATTTTCTTAAATTTTCATAAGCAGAAATAAACATCCATACATAAGGAGTCATAAAACCTAAATATGCGTTTTGCTTTCCATATATAGAATTTCTGATAATAAAAGCAGAAAACAAATCGCTTTTGGCATTGCCATAATGCTTTCCAATGTATTTTTTTAAATTTTCCGACATAACACTAGAATTCATATATGGAGGATTAGTTACTACAATATCATATTTTCCATCCAAAATATTTGCTATTTTTATTATTGGCAATAATTTTTCTTTTAATTCTATTCCAAAAATAGTATCATCTTCCAATATTGCTTTTTCCAAATTAGTGTAATCTCTTTTTTCTAATAAAAGTAATGAACCAATTTCTTTAACATTAGCAAATGAATTTATCAAATATAAAATATTATCTTGATTATTTTTATCACATACGCTTGAAATAGCAGTTTCACTTATATTATTAGATTCTTGAATACTCATTATATTCAAATTTTTTATTATATCCTTATTGAATATATTTTTATCATATTCCCTTGCTTTTAATAAAACTGATAATATAGATAACTGTCCTGCTCTATCATCAATATCTAGTCCGTATAAATTGTTTTTTAATATTAACTCTGAAATATCACTTTTATTATACCCAGATTTTAAATATATTTGATATAACACTTCAAAAGCATAAACTAAAATATGTCCACTACCACAGCAAGGATCAAAAAATGTAATTTCTGTTGGATTTAGTTTATTTTTTTGATATTCTAAGTTTTCTCTAATAAAGTATTTCCAATTTTCTATAAGTGATGGCATATCTCCATTATGTTCTATCCAATATTTTCCTAACGAATTTTCA
The DNA here is from genome assembly GCA_947630235.1 of uncultured Clostridia bacterium. GTDB lineage: Bacteria > Bacillota > Clostridia > TANB77 > CAG-508 > Scatovivens. Next base: position 12,295 of record CANRGN010000025.1, on the reverse strand, counting down.
ACCATATATTTTACAATCCAGTCTGGTGTGAATAATTGAGTAGCATAAGGAATTTCATTTTTTTTATACGTTTTTTTAGCAGATATAACTCTATCCTTTTCAATTTGATTATAGTATTGATAAAGCCAACCTATAATTTCTACTTGATTATAATTTTCTTCTGGAACATCTTTTATAACTTTTGTTATAAATCCAGTATCATTAAGTAAATTATCTGGAATTAAAATATCTATATAATCAGTTATACCATCAAATACTTGTGGAATTACTTTTCCTAATTTTTTACAAACTAATAATAAAACATATTTAAACTTATTTTTTTCATCTTTTAATTCTGCATATATCTCTTTTATAAAATCAATATCTAAATCTGGGTTAGTTAGATTAGTAAATTTTAATATTTCTGGATCAGGAGTATTATCTTTTGATGATAATACTCTTATTCCAAGTGATTGATTGTCTTTTGTTAAAGGAAGCATATCATTTATTTCCATATAACGAATAGCAATAATTCTATTAAACCAAGTATATGCTGCTTCCTCTATTACTTGTTCTAATGATAATTCTTTTATTCTCTTAATTAAAAGTTCTCTTTTCTTATATTCTTCATTTGTTAGACTTAATGAGTGCTTTTCATTAGATAAAACATATAATTCGCCTTTTTGTTCAACTGAAAACACTTCATCAACATAGAAAGTTTTTACTTTATTTTTAATTTTTTTCATTAAATCTTGTCTTGATTCAATAGCAAATTTTTTTAATATTGCTTTATCCATTAAACACACTCCTATCTAATTGTTAAGTTATTATTCTTTTCAAACTCTTTTAATAATTTAGTCCTTAACTCCTCTATATATTTATCTATATCTTCTTCTGAATTTATTTCATAAGTACGATTCATTAAACTATCCGTTCTAATAATAGTTCTCTTAACGATTTTTTCTTCTATTACTTCTCCTACTTCGTTAGTAGCATTTTTCTTACTCTTTTCATATTCTAATGCAGTAATAAAACTATCTTTTAATTGATCTATTCTAGTTTGTTGTGCAAATATATCTTTTAATTCATTTGAACGCTCTAATGTATCAATAACATTTTTGCAAGTATCAATATATCTCTTTCCAAAGTTTTCATCTACTTCTGCTTGTTTTACTTCGTTTTCAATATATTCAATAGTATTATTTATCATCTTAATAATTGGCTCTGATTTAACATCATACATTTGTGTAAGTAAATCAATTAAGTCTTTTCTTAATGTTGGTAGTTCGTGTATCTCACTATATGGCTCACTAGATGTTAGTATGGAAACAATTTTATCAACTACATTTGAAAGTTCTTCTGTCTTATCAGCGTAGTCTTTATTATTATCATAAATAGTAATTATTTTTCTTGCTTCATCAAATTGTTCTTTTTGTGTTCCATCAAAGAAATCTAATACCATTTCTATTTTTGGAGATAATTCTTCTAATATTCCTTTGCAATTTGATACTTCTTTAAAAAATTCTCCAACATCTCTGATTTTCAATAATCTTTCTATTAAATTAGTGGCTTCATTTTTTACATCTTGTCCAGGATATTGATATTTGCTGCCAGAAATGTTATAATATCCTGCTATTTTATTTAATTTATTTAATGCACTTTGAAGACAATCTGTTTTAAAATCTTCGACCATTCCATCTTCATCATCTCTTAAATTGATTACATTGAAAGCATTTCTTGCAACGGCTTTTAAATCATTGATTAAATTCATTTCTATTTTTTGTCTAATTTTTATTATTGTTCTATCATAATAATCTCTTTTCAATATTTTTGTTAATGTATCTTCAGAAGTAATGTTCTGTACTTCATTATTATAAATTAAAGATATAACTTCATTTTTTAATAATCTAGTTAAGATAAATAAAATATCTTCATCTAAAAATCCGTAAGGAGCGTTTCCAAAGTCTTGTAAAAGAGTTCTAATTGTCATAGGAAGACTGAAAGCATTTTTTTCTTCACAATATTCTTTCATTGCGTCATAAGCCTTTTGATTAACAAATTCTACTTCATTTGCTAACATATTTTGTTTATTTCCATGAAATAATTCTCTAATATCTTGAACTGTATAATTATGTTTGATATATGAGAATTTTGTATAAATATTATTAATTAAAATCTCTAATGCTTCATTCATTCTAGATTTTGCTTCTTTTGCACTTATATTTTGTCTATCTCCTGCAATAATAATTTCTGCTTCATTTAACTGCTCTTTAATATTCTCTCTAATTATATCTTCTGTTTTTTCTACTTCTCTTTGTTTTGCTCTTATAATATCTTCTACTTGTTCAGTTTGGAATACTCCACTTTTACTTCTCCTATAATCTTCTACTTGTAAATAGTTTGTTATTTCATCGTAAATTAAAGTAGATATTTCAAGTTTAACAAATACATATTTATTTTCTCTTTCAGATTTCATTATGATTTCAGTATCATCTTGTTCTGGAGATGAAGTAATTACTCTAATACCTATTTCATATTCTTGTGAATATTTAATATCATCTATGTATTTTGTAAGTGAGAATTGTTTTTTCTTATAAGTAAATTTATTATCTGTAAGTATATAATCAAAAACAATTTTTTTTAAATAATCAATTTTTCTATTTTGGTCAATAAATATTTGTTTTATTTCTCTATTTATTTCTTGTTCTTCATCAGTTAAAAATTTATATTCATCATTATTTCTTTGAATTAAAGTTTGTGCCTCTAATCTTCTTAAAGAATCTGCTATTTCCTTTTTAATAGAAATCTTATCATCTTTTATATTAGATACATATAAAGTAGATAGATTATCAATATTAGCAGGTATTTCTTTAATGTTTTTTAACATAAATAACATTTTTAATACTTCTACATCTATGTATTTTAATTCTCCACTTTGAACTGTATCCATAGCATTTTTAATAACTATTTTTACTTGGTGTTCTAGGAATTGTTCAATAGTATCATAGAAAGCATAGAAAGGAATAATTGTACCTATTTCACTATCTCTAAATCTTTTGGCAGTTTCTTGGAATGCTCCTAATAGTGATCTTTCTCCACTTGATAAGTGTTTTCCTGCATAACCGTGTTCTCTTATATCATTAAATACATCTTGTAATAACTTAAATTGATAAGGAATAAATGGATATGTTTCTGCAAAATCTGTATTATCTTCATATACTTTTTGGTATGTTGCTTTATTAAATGTTAATAAGTTTCTAATAATAGATTCTTCTTTTTCATAAATCATTTTTAAACTTGTAGTTGCTTCTTCGGTTTTATCTAATATTCTTTTCTTAATTACTTCATCTATATCAGAACTTGATAAAGAAAGTTTAGTATCAAATCTTCCTTGAATTTTAGAAAAGTCGTTTCCTTGAACTTTTACAACATCATCTATTGCTTCTTGACTAGTAACGATTACCCAAGCCTTTCCACCACATTCAAGTCCTAAATCTTCAACTATTGTTTGAAGATTTAACATTAAACTTCTATCATCTCCTATGTATTGCCCCATTTCATCTACTAGGAATACAATATGATGATTATTTTCTTTTGATTTAATATAATCTCTTATTCTCTCTGCTAATTTTTCAATTGATATTGTATATGTTTTTTTTATATTATATACTTCAGTTGCTTCTTCTTCAGAACAATTCATTACATTTTTATAAGCTTTTATAAATGAATCTCGTATTCTTTCAATAATATTTCTTTTTTGTTCCCATTTTTGACCAGTTATTTTTTCAAATTCTATTTTAAAATCTTCATATTTTTTTTCTTCTAAAATAATTCTTTCAATTTCAGCAACATATGGTGTAGATGATAAACCCATTTTTTCATTAAATACTCTTTCAAAAACATCAAGAATTCTATATTTTATTCCATTGCTATTCTCTGCTTTAGAATCAATATCAAATAAAATTACATCTGTTGAAATACTACCTGCCCTTTTTATATCTGCAAGTAACATTTTATCAGCTATTTTATCATCAAAGTAATCAACTGCTGCTTTACCATTAACAACTCTATTTTCTAATAAATAAGATATTATTTTTAAAAAATGAGATTTACCACTACCAAAGAAACCAGAAATCCATACTCCCATTTTTTCTGTATTGCCATTTATACTTGCATTATATGCTTCAAAAAAACTATTAAAATGCTTTAATATTTCTTCTGTTACTACATACTCCTCTAATTCTTGACTAATATAATTTTCATCGTTGGCTTTAATAACTCCTTGTATTTCTCTTTCAATATCTTTTGAATATATTCGCTTTAAATTTTCCATTTTTTACTCCTTCTATTTTCTACTAATAAATTGAAATGCTCTATAATAATTGTCATTTTCAAGTACATTAAATAATTTGAAACTTTGTCCATTATAAGTTCCTGGAAAAAACATTATAACTGGATTTTTTGTAATTATACTGTGTAAATTATTTAATATTGTATGTCCTCTAACAATACCATAGCATTTACCAATTCCAGTTATTATAATAATTTGATTTGCTTCAATATTTTGTTTTATTTTTCTATTTATTAAATTTTCATTAGTTCCTATTCCTAAAATTCTAGATATAAGTCCATTTAATTCTCTTATCCCTTCTGTTTGTTCATATTTAAAACTTTCACTAAAAAATCCATCTTCTTTTAATATTTCAATAATAATATCGTATATATCAAATACTTTTATATTGAGTTTACTTTTTTTCAGTAAGTAATTTTCTAAATATTCTCTTACTATATATTCATCTTCAGGATCATAATCAAATACTCTAAAATTTATTTCATTACCTAATCCTGTTGATTCTAATACATTACCCGAATTAATCCTTTCAGTCATTTCTTGTAATCTATCATTTATACTTCTCATACTAACCCTCCAATTGCTTTAGCATATTCTATATTTCCAATAGCATCTAATTGATTTATATACTTTTCTTTTAATAATGGTCTAATAATTCTAAATTTATCTTTCTCTTTAATTACTAATTCCGAATCTTGTAATATTTTCATTATAACTTGTTTTAATTTTGCAGCAGTTGCGTCACTTCTGTATTTTAAGGTTTCACTTAATATACATTTTTCTTCATACCAATTATCTATATCAAATTTTTCAATATATTCTTTTCTCATAAGCAATTTATCTCTATAAATTTCTATTATAAAATCTCTTACAAGTTTATCTGTTTTCATTATTGCATATAATAATATATATTTACTGTTTTCAATATCTGAATGAACGAAATCATTTAATAAATCTTTATTTAACACAGATAATCTTCTAAATATAGGAGCATTAACTCTTTTGACACTTCCAATTTTTTTATGATGTATTAAATTTTCTTCAATATTTCTTTTTTTCAGTTCTTTAGGATTTTCTCCATTTAATAAGAATTCTGCTATAATTTTAGTTTCGTTATATAAAAATGGTTCTCCTGTTAATTTTGCACTATAATCCTCCATAATCATATACTCCTTGTATAATTATATAAATTCTACTACATTTTATCATATTATAAATTTAAAAATCTATATTTTTAAATAATTTTATTAAGAAATGTAAACTATTATTTATATTCTTATTTCATCCATAGTATCGCCTCTTAAACACTTTTTATAAAAATGGGATTTTGGAATTTTCCACATATTGAATTTCGAGCTGAAGAAAATGTAGAGTAAATATTGCTACAAAAAGAAAAAAATAAATCATTATATTAAAAAAGAATAATACTCTACAATGTAAACAGAAATATCAGTCATATCTAAAAAAATATAAAAAGACATTATTTTTGAAAATAATTTAAATAATGGTCACAATAAAAAATATGTTTAAAAACATATAATATATATATGAAAAATTATGGCCAAATTCTAATAAATTATTTTTACTAGTTAATATCAAATCTATATAAAATACTACATCTACTAAACTAATCACATAAAAATTATCTATCACATTATTCAATTCAATAAAATTTTATTTTTCTAATATTATCTTTAATTTATTTTTATTAAGTATTCAATTCCATTCAAGAACCTCCAATTTTTTCCCAATAGCATCTTTTATATGCTGTCTATTTATATTCAACAATAAATTAGGACCAATAGTTAAAAACCCAACATCAAATAAAGTAATCATATAATCTTCATATTGTTTAGACCATCTTCCATATGTTTTTATTATGTAATTTTTATAATCTTTTTTCCACTTCATGCCATTTTCTATATCAATTATATCTTGTGTCAATATTTTTTTGGCTTCTTTTATCAAATATTCTTTTTCCTTTATAGTATTTTCTTCACCAATATTTTCTAATTTTGAGTTTACAACATCATACTCGATATTCTTTTCTACAGTCTTTATTTGACGTTTTTTTCTACATATTTTTATTTCTAACTTTCCTTTTAATGGCAAATTTAGATAATAAATATCATATGGATATTTTAGAATTTTATTTTGATTACTTTTAAATTTTAATGCATTAATAATTATACATATTTTTGAATAATAATTATTATCATATTTACCTAATTCTTCTAATACCTCCTTATATACTTGTTTCAATTCATCTGCTTTACTTATATTTTCATATAAATAATTTACAATTTCTTCTGTAATCGTTTCTTTAGCGTTTTTTTCATAATTTTTAATAAAAGTTTTCACTTTAAATCCTTTCTATTTACCTTAAAAATAATATAAAACAATGGTGAATCTTTTAGATTAAATAACTAAAAAATTCACTAGCACTTGTTTTCATAATAATTTTTATATAAAAAAGTCTCTAGATAAAAAGCTTAACTTTTTTATTTTCAAAATTATGCAAACAAAAAACCTAGAAGATAACTTCTAGGTTAATTTATTAGTTATCTTATATCTCGTGATTTAGCACCTTTCCTATGGTAGGTTGCTGTGAAGCTTCGAGCACGTCTCTTAACATCTTCATCTCTTTATAAGGTAAATTTTATTTAATTTTGTTTTCACATAAATATTTTACCATAATATAATTATTTTGTCTATACCATTCTTTAATTTTTTCACTTATATTTTTTCAAAAAATTTTTAAAATCTTCTATTTCACCAAATCCAAATCTCCATGTATAACAACTGGTGAAAAGCCTGAAATTTCATCATACAACATTCCGTCTGGGATATCATTATATAAAAATATTTTTTTATTTCCCATAAAAGCCTCATAAATCTCTAGAAAAGTTGATCCACCAATATAATTTTTCTTCCCATTTTTATCAAAATTCAAAGTCAAAACAGCATCCATAGTTGCAATTCTATCTTTACTCATTCTAAACATTTTAGCTTTAAATTCACTGTGAGCTTTATCTCCTAACTCCCAACTTTTCTTTTCAGCATCATTTTCATAATATGTATTTGGTAATTCAACAGTATGTCCCATCTGTTCTAATTTTTCTTTTATTGGTTCAATATCTTTATAAAAAGCTTTACTACAAATAATTAATAATTTCATTTTTATCTCTCCTTTTACACTTTTAATATTTTTACTATTTTATATTTACTATTTTTCTCATAATGAATTCTTACCTTCCAGATCCTATATTTCCACTTTCAGCAAATCTTTTGTCATATTTATTTATAACTTCTTTTAACACTCTATTTTAATCAATATTTAAAGAATTAGCTATACAAATTAGAGAAAATAAAGTATCTCCTATTTCTAAATCTAAATCACTTGTTTTATAAAATTCATTTTTTCCATAGTCTGTTCCTTTTAATAATTCTTTTCCAACTTCACCTACTTCAGATACTAAATCAACATATCTCAACTCCGGCTTTATTTCAAGATTATATTTAGTTACAATTTTTTTTACTTCATTTTGCATATCATAAATAGTTTCTAAATTTTTATCTAACATTTTTATCTATTTTCCTTTCCTGCTTTAACAATATTAACAATTCCTTCACCATGCATATGAACTTTTACATCTGGTAAAATTCTTTCTCTTTTTAGTTCTGCAACAGATCTTGGCATTAACATTAAAATTTTATCAAGTTCCTCATTTGTAAAAACATATGCTGGTGGGATTGTTTGTTCTTTTGCTACTTTCTTTCTAAATTCTATTAAATTATTTCTAATAATTTTTGCTTGTTCTCTTGTTACCATTTTGTACCTCCTATTATTACATTATTTCTTCATTAAATTTTTCATTTTATAAGCATTTTTACTAAAATTGATAAGGTAGTTTCATTCCATTTTTTACTCTAGAAACATCTTCTCCATTAATTTTCTACTTCTAAATTCAACCTTTTATATAAATTTTAAAAATTATTCTTTATACTGATATTTATTCAAATCTACAAAATAATTTATAACTTCTATTCCTTCTTTTTCTAATTTTTCTTTTTGTTTCTCAATTCCACCAAAAGCAAAATTTTCTGATAATTTTCCTTTACTATTTACCACCTTATAGCATGGATATTTATTTTCATCTGGATTATTATGAAGTATATTTCCAACAACTCTAGCTAGTTTTTTATTACCTAAAAATTCTGCAATTTGTAAGTAAGTTACCACTTTTCCTTTTGGAATAGTTAATAAATATTCATAAACTTTTGATTTTATTTTTTTACCTCCATTTTCTAATAATAGTATTATGATTTTGAATTATAACATAAATTTACAAAAAATACTAATTATAATTTTTTGGAATTCTAATTATTTTATGATAATATTAACTAGAACAAAAGTAAAATTATTAATAAGAAAAAGAATTGGTATGAATTTTCGATATAAAGATAAACTTTATTCTATCATACCAATCCTAGATAAAAATAATATGGCTATATATTTTTAGACATTAAAGATGCGCACTGAAAACGGTTGAATTTGTTATTTGTTAGTGTATTGAATATGAAAAGTAACTGTATCCTCATAATCTCCTGCATAAGCATTATTCCATTCATTTTTATTGATTTTTATAGAAAGTGGACATCTCTCATTTGGTGTTACCAATGAAATAGAAGAAAATACAGTATTTGAATCTTTTTTATATATGCTATATGGAATAGTTTTGTTAGCATCAGCCTTGTTATCAAGCTTATTATCTGAACTTAGTGTTACTTTTACACATTTATTTGGTTCAAGCTGTGCCTTGTCAAGTACAATTGAACCAAAATCGGTACTTTCTGCATTGTAATTTACTTTTATGTCAAGTGGTATTGTTACAACATAATATGGATCTATTTTCGTGGTTATCACTGTAGAACGCTCCTCAGCAAAAACAGATTTCGTAATGAAAAATAAACTTAAAACTACAAGTAACAAAAAAAGAATAGTTATTTTTTTCTTCATAATCAATCATCTCCTTCCACAGAAATATTAAATACTACAGTATCTGAATAATTTCCAGCATATTTAGGAACACTAGTTGTCATAAAAAATATATCTTGAGTTTGTTCACCTTTTTCAGTATAAAAAGTACCCACAGAATTACTATTAGCTATCTCAGAACCACTGCTATCAGAACCCTTATATACTTTATATTTTAATGTAATATCAGGATTACTTTGAGAAGCAAGAGTAAAATCACTGCTAAGTTTCACATTAACATACTTTTTACTATTTTCCAAAAAAACATCCTTTACTGTTATAGCACTTCTTTTTGAAAAAGCCTTACCATATTCGCCTTCAAGTTCAACTGTCAATGGAATCGTTACTGTATAACTTGGTTCAACATTGAAGACAACAGCTGTATTCGCTATATTATTACCATTCTGAGTAATTTGTGTATCAGCCAATACAGAAATAGGAACAATAATTGCTAAACAAAAAGTTAGTACTATTAACAAATTAATTATTTTTTTCATGATAACCTCCCCTTTTTATAAAATTCCTTTAATCTATCTCAACATAGTATAAAAATATAATAAGTTATTCATTTTTTAATTTTTTCAATCAGAAACCTCAATATTAAAAGTAACTGAGCCTTCATATGTACCAGCATATCTAATATTATCAGGCTTATTGAAAAAAAGATTTACACTACTTGCAATATTAGTTGAAAGAACAGATTCATTTCTAGCAATTGGCGTTCCTTGGGGACTATCTTTGCAAATAGTATAATTTATTTTTTCATTCCCACATATAAGAGTAGGAAATTTATCTTCTTCGTTTTTCCAAGAAAGTAACACTTTAAGTGTTTTTCTATTTTCTTTTATGCCACTAATAGAATCCACTTTAATTTCAGCTGAACTACCAATTTCAACTCTTTCAGGTATTGTCACTGTATAAAATTCTTCATAAAGATCGATACCACCATATACTACGCCACCTTGAATATCAACTTTTTTTGCAGTCACATTTCCAGTTTCGCTCATCCCTTCGTTTTGTATAATATTTCCCGATTTTAAATTAACTGTACCACCTTGAACGATAAATTCCTCTCCAGTAAAACAGTTACCATAATTATTTTGCACTTTGTTTCCACCAACAAGTGTAAGAGTTCCACCTCTGACAATTAATTTTCCACCTGAAATAGCATCACCGCCACCCCAATAGTTCGAAGAACCTTGAACAATAAGCTCTCCATTGTCTTCAACTTGATCCTGGATTGTAAGTGTTGAAGCAGTATCCATTTTTACTATAGGATATGCCGACATATCTTGATTCCCATATAATTTATTAGTACCATTTAGTTCAATAATCACATTAGATTCTGTAATATCTAATAAAGGCTTATTTCCAACATTATCTTCAAAATCTACACAATTAAAAGTCAAATTTACATCTTTAGCAATTTTAATTGTAATGGAATGACCTGAAGACTTATACTCACCAGTGATAATATATTCACCACTATATTGATATGTAGTATTTCCCAATTTATATCCAGTATCAAATATTGTGATATCCCCAGTAGCTATGTCCAAAATAACTGTATCTTCTGCTTTCACTTTCATCATTGTAGGAAATGTCAACCATGGATTTGGTATCATAATATTAAAAGAAAACATTAGAAATCCCAAACACAAAACAACCGCTGTTTTCTTTACCAATTTCATAAGTTTTTTCTCCTTTCTACTTAGCATTTAGAATAGTCTCAACATTTGCACCATTAAGTGATGTTTTTCCATCAAGAGATATGGTAGAAATTTGTATTGTAGCTGGATATTCACCAACTGGAAGACCTTTTGAAAGATTCACATTAGTTATAGCCTGTCCAGGCTCTACATATTTTGATTCAAATAAAACCTCATTGGTGTCTTTTAACACAATTTTAAAATGAAAATAGCAAGGGTTTCCCTCTGGATTAAGTAAAGCCATAGTAACATTAGTAGTATTAGCTGGTATTGTAATAGATGGATAACCAGGAATTTTAATTCCAACATCTTTGTCACTTGAATTTTGTGTTTTTTTGCCTGTCCATTTTTCAGAATTAGGATCAAGTTCAATACCATGTGTTTCACTCCCATCACCGTAAAAATTATCCTTCTTAGCATTGGCAAACCACTTATTCCAGCTAAAAATTAGCATAATACAACTGAACAAAATTACAAAAATAACAATACCAGCTATAATGATATGTTTTTTTTGGATTACTATACCATTTCTATTATTCTCACTCATACAAACTCCTCCGTAATATTTTTTAAGTAAAACACCTCTTAAAATTTTTTGTAAGTTATTGTCAAGAGCGTAAATTTAATTTTAGATAATATCAAATTTTTTAATACTTTTAAACGATACTATTATAAATGTCATTTTTGATATGTACATAGTGATACTATATTAAAAAAAAGAAAAAGTCAATATGAGATTTTTACATAACATTCAATCTTTTCCATATTTAAATATAAATCCATTTTTATTTCTAACCTCTTTAGTTTTTGAAAGTAAAGCAATCCATGTATAAAGATTACATACTAATCTTTCAAATTATTCCCACACTATTTTTAATCTTTTAAATCGGAAAAAATATAGAAACTTTATTTTTAATAAGTAACAATAAAGCACAAAAAATTGTCAAAATACCCAAACAGCATAACCATAAGATTATGCTGTTTTATAAAAATATTTAATTATTTATTTTTACGTTTTAGAATAAATACTATAACAATTGCTCCTCCAGAAATTATTAGCATAATTACCATTACAAGTATATTATCTCCGCATTTTACACCTTGTAGTTCATTAGAATTACTTTCAGTATTACTATTTTCAGTATTTGTTGGAGCAATATTACTATAGTCATTTGATTCTACCACCTTATTTTCTTCTGTAATTTCTGGAATTGCTGG
>CANRGN010000024.1 GCA_947630235.1 uncultured Clostridia bacterium | reverse complement strand
GCTTTAGCCCAGAAGTGCCAGTAAAAAAGCCTTCTAGGCGAAGAGCAAACCACCGGTTTAACCGGTGGTTATGATTAAGAAAGTTATCTGTATACAGTCTAAATAATAGAATTGCACTAATTTTAGCATTATAAATTTATTTTTTTATGGATATTAGTAATTATTTATATAATTCATCTAAAATCATATTTATGTGTAGTATGTACAAATTTTAACTAATCTACATAATATATTTTAGAGGTGATTATTTATGTTTGTTCAAGTTTTTTCTTGGATACTAATTATGTATGGATTATTAAGTTTGCTTCAAGATATAGTTACAGAGTTTACATATAAAAGATTTAATAAAAATATTAAAGTATTTATTTGTATTAGAGATTTCGAAAACGAAATTGAAAATTTTGAAAGAGAAATATCTAAAGTTAAATGGCAATTTAAAAATATTAGTATTAATGTTGTAAATATGGATGAAGAAATTAGTGATGAAGTTGTAAAAAATTTTTTTGAAGGAAGTAGAGTAAATATTTATTCTAAAAATGAATTTTTAAAAATGAATATATAAAACTATTGATGGTAGTTGTAAATATAATTAAAAAAGTTTTCGTGGCGTTTATACAATAAATTTATAGTAAATCTCTTATTTTATACTATGCAAATCTTGAATTTCAATCTATATTATGTTATAATTATTAAGTGCTTATCGCATATAAAACTTATGAATTGAAAGGAGAAATGTACAATGGATTTGGCAAACCAAATGCACCAAAACAATAAGAGATCCAGAAAGGTTCCTGAAGCCATGATTCGCAACATTATCACTACTATAAAATGGTGTCTCAGGTCTAAGGATTTTGATGAAGAAACCTTGCTTAGACGGTGTATTGAGTTGCAGGTTATGTACTTCATCGACAACAGAAGCATAAGAGCTTTAGAAAGCAAAAAGGATCCGTTGAAGAGGCTGTTAGATGAACAGTTAGAGGATTCTATTTCTTTGATCTGGGATGAGATTGAGGAAATCATTTGTAAAAGTAAGATTGTGGTTGATAATGAGTGTAAGGATATTTTACACACTTCATTTAACGTTCAGCCAAATGTGGTCCATCATATAACTGATGGCTTAGCAAGTATGGAGGAACTTGTTAAAATTCTACAAGAATTTAACTTGTCTTTACCAGCCCCTGTAATTTTTGAATCGAGATTTAAGTCTTATCGCTCATTTTTGGTAAAAATGCTCCAAAAATATGAGAAGAATGATTTGCTCGATTTAATGAGTTATCATGATTTTTTGGCATTTAAAATTATTCTGATGACTTATGATGGTCGTGAGAAACAGGCCATCTCTGATGCTTATGTACTTTTTAATGATACTATTAAGCTGATGTTATCTCAGGCTTATAAACTTGTACCTTTAAAAAGTGTTGGCGATCCAGATAATAGAGTATCAGAAATATGGGCACCTTTCATAAAGGATTACATTAGAAATCCTAAGATGAGATATGACATTATATTGCCTGATGGAGAAATTGTTGAGGTCTTTTCTAAGAAGGAAATAAAAGACGTTATTAGCAAGTATCCAGAAAATTCGATGAAAGTTAAGAAAAAAATCTTATATCGGGCTTTACATGTTGCCTTTGAGAAAAATGGCAATGACATCGAGGGACAGGTGACAACTGATGATTTGGTAAAAGGAATTCGTTCTCACGATTCTTTTAAAAGGTCGAGTAGAGGTAAACTAGATGAGATTTTTAATGTCTCGGAATATCGACTAGAGGGATTCAAATGTGGTGAAGAAACCACGGATTTCTATTATTTTAATAGACATAAGCTTATCCATAATATTTATTTAAGACCATAATCGAAAACTACAAAAAATCATAAGTTGAGCAAGCTTGCAGACTGCAAGCTTGCTTTTGTTTTACAAGAAAAAACCCCCATTGCTGGGGGCTGAGGAAATGAAATTATTCTAATAATGACCAAATTTCTTTTGCTTCCTTGAATGTACAGTGACTATTAAGAGCAAGCTCTTCAAGGTAATCCTGGATAATAGCGGAGCTTACTGTGGAATCAGCTATTTGATAAGAATACCGCTTGATTTCACTCACTATAGGAAGGCTGGCTAGTTCTTTGAGGTGTTCAAGGTCTTCAGCCTTAATGTAGCCAGCTTCAACGTAGAATTCTGCGTAGTCTGCCATCTGGCAATCGCTGACCAGTAAGTTAAAGACGTCACATTTTGTTTGCTGTGTAGTAGTCATAAGAATTCCTCCATTTGATAAATTTTGTTTGTATATTTATTATAACAGTTTACATAAAAGAAGTCAATGTTTTTTGAAGTTTTTTTATTATTTTCAATTATTGAAAATTCAAATTTTAAATGTTATAATATATTTTGTTAAAATTTGGAAGGGTGAATATTATGAAGAAAATCGAATTATTAGCTCCTGCTGGTTCTTTTGAAAAAGCTAAAATCGCTTTTATGTATGGAGCTGATTGTGTATATATAGGTACACCTAATTTATCACTTCGTAGTAGATCAGAAGTAAATGATAATGATTTAGTAAAAATTGTTGAATATGCTCATAACCATGGTAAAAAAGTTAATGTAGCAATGAATATATATGCATGGGATGATAATTATGAAGAAATAAAAAAACAAGCTAAAATGTTAGATGATCTTAGAGTTGATGGAATTATAATGTCAGATGGTGGAGTAGTTGATTGTGTTAGAGAGTATGCTCCTAATACACCTATACATATTAGTACACAAGCAAATACTGTTTCTTACCACACTTGCAATTTTTGGAAGAAAAATGGAGCATCTAGAGTAATTTTAGGTAGAGAGTTAAATAAAAAACAGATAAAAGATATTATGGATAATAAACCTAAAGATTTAGAAATAGAAATGTTTATTCATGGTGCTATTTGTTTTGCATATTCTGGTAGATGCTTCTTAAGTGAATATTTAGCAAAAAGAAATGGAAATTTAGGTGATTGTGCTCAAAGCTGTAGATGGGCATATAATTTATATGTTGAAGAAACTAATAAACCTGGTAATTTAATGCCAGTTGAATATGATGAAAAAGGTACATATATTTTTTCATCAAAAGATTTATGTTTAATAAATGAACTTCCTGAAATAATTGATATGGGGATTGATAGTTTAAAAATAGAAGGTAGATTAAAAACAGAATATTATTTAGCATCTGTTGTAAGTGTATATAGAAATGCAATAGATGATTATCAAAAAGCTCCAAAAAATTATAATTCAGAAAAATATATTAAAGAGCTTGAAAAAGTAAAAACTAGAGGCCTTACTACTTTTTATTTTAATGATAGAGAAAATCAAGATATACAAGATTATGGTGGACATCAATATAATATGCAATATGAGTTTGGTGGAATAATTATTGAAGATTTAGGGAATAAAGTTTTAATAGAAATTAGAAATAAGTTATCAGTTGGAGATACTTTAGAACTACTAGTACCATATGAGTTAGAACCAATAGAATTTAAAATCGATAAATTATGGAATGATGAAACTTTAGAAGAAATTGAAACTGTTAATCCTGGAAAAGCAAATCAAAAAGTTATTTTAGAAATTCCTAGAAATAAAATTTCAAAATTTGAAAAAGATTGGATTTTAAGAAGAAAAAAATAGAGCAAACTGTTGATATTTTTAAGTTTACAAAAACTTAATTGTAGTATATAATATAAAATATTTAGTATATAACCAAAAATGGTTTAATAAAAGGAGAGTTTTATTATGAGCGAAAATGAAAATGAAGAATTAGATATGAATCGTTTAATGCAAATACGTTTAGATAAATTAAAGGAATTACAAGAAGCTGGAAAAGATCCTTTTGAAATTACAAAATATGATAGAACAGAATTTAGCATGCAAATAAAAAATAATTTTGAGCAATTTGAAGGAAAAGATGTTTCTGTTGCTGGTAGAATAATGGCAAAAAGAATAATGGGAAAAGCTTCTTTTTGTACTATTCAAGATTCTGAAGGAAAAATTCAAAGTTATGTTAGTATAAATGATTTAGGAGAAGATTCTTATAAAGCTTTCAAAACTTATGATATAGGTGATATTATCGGAATAAAAGGTTTTGTATTTAAAACAAAAACAGAAGAAATTTCTATTCATGCTAAAGAAGTAATATTACTTTCAAAATCTTTAAGAGATTTACCAGAAAAATTCCATGGTTTAAAAGATGTTGATTTAAGATATCGTCAAAGATATGTAGATTTAATTGTAAATCCAGAAGTAAAAGAAACATTTCTTTTAAGAAGTAAAATTTTAAAAGCTATAAAAGAATATTTAGATAATAAAGGATTTCTAGAAGTTGATACTCCAATTTTAAATACAATAGCAGGTGGAGCTACAGCTAGACCATTTATTACTCATCATAATACATTAGATATTGATATGTATCTTCGTATTGCAAATGAGCTTTATTTAAAAAGACTTATTGTTGGTGGATTTGATAGAGTTTATGAAATGGGAAGAATGTTTAGAAATGAAGGAATGGATATAAAACATAATCCAGAATATACTGGAATGGAGCTTTATGCTGCATATCAAGATTATAATGATATGATGGATTTAACAGAAGATATGATAAGAACTGTATCAAATAAAATTTTAGGAACTGCTAAAATAAAATATGAAGATCAAGATATAGATTTAGAATCACCATGGAAGAGAATTACAATGATAGATTCTATTAAAGAAGTAACTGGAGTAGATTTTAACAATATAAATTCTGATGAAGATGCTATTAAAATAGCAAAAGAAAAAGGAGTTGAAGTTGAAGATTCTAAAAAAACTAGAGGATATATAATAAATGCATTTTTTGAAGAATTTGTTGAAGAAACTCTAATTCAACCAACATTTATATGTGATTATCCAGTTGATGTTTCTCCTCTTACAAAAAGAAAACCATCTGATAAAAGATTAGTTGAGAGATTTGAAGTATTTATTGGTGGAAGAGAATATGGAAATGCTTATTCAGAGCTTAATGATCCAATTGACCAAAAAGGAAGATTTTTAGATCAAATAAAACAAAGGGAAGCTGGAGATGAAGAAGCTAATATGATGGATGAAGATTTTGTTCAAGCATTAGAATATGGAATGCCTCCAACAGGTGGTTTAGGAATTGGAATAGATAGATTAGTTATGCTTCTTACAAATTCATCATCAATTAGAGATGTAATTTTATTCCCAACAATGAGACCTTTAAACTAATTTAATACATTTTTATAAAGTCTAAATGTACTAAAAATTAGGATTTTTTTAGGAGATGTAAAATGATAGATTTTTCAAAAGCAATAGAAGAATTAAATAGTTATAAAGGTTCAGAAAAAAAGAAAACATTAATCTATAATGATACGAGATATTTAGTAAAATTTCCAGACCCTATAAGAGAAAAAAATAAAAATATATCATATATAAATAATGCTTTTTCAGAATACGTTGGTAGTAATATATTTAAAATAATAGGCTTTGAAACACAAAATACAATATTAGGAACTTATATATATAATGGAAATGAGAAAATTGTATGTGGCTGTGAAGATTTTACAAATGGAAATCACGTTTTATATGAATTTGAAAATATAGCCTTAAGTGCAAATCCAGATAAAAAAATAGAAACAGAATTATCCGATATTATGGAAGTTATAGAAGAAATGCAAAATATGTCTCGAATTATTTTAGATGATAATATAAAAGAAAAGTTTTGGGAAATGTTTATCATTGATAGCTTGATAGGAAATACAGATAGACATAATGGGAATTGGGGGCTTTTGGTTAATTCCAAAAGTAATAGAGCAACTTTTTCTCCAATATATGATTGTGGTTCATGCTTAAATCCAATGTTAGGTGATGAACAGATAAAAGAATTAAGTGAAACAGAATTGAAAAATTTAGCAATAAATTGTTATTCATGTGTTAAAGAAAACGGAAAAAAGATTAATTATATAACTTATATTAGAAGTTTGAATAATGAAGAATGTAATAAAGCTATTTTGAGAATTTATCCAAAAATTAATATGGAGAAAATTGATAGTTTTATTGATAACATAGATTGTATGATACAGGAAAGAAAAGAATTTTATAAAAAAATAATTAAGTTAAGATATGATATAATAAAACAAGTTTATAATAAACTAAATAAATTTTAATAAGTATTAATAAATTAAATAGCATTGCATAAAAATAGTATTTTTGAAAGTTAAAATATGATAATTTTATGAAAATCAAGTATGAGCAGATTAGGTTAATGAAAATTTTGAAGTAACTCAAGTACAAAATTTTTCTGAATAGTGAGATTGCTTGTTATACAATATTAAATTTTTAAAATTTATTTTCCAAAAAGGAGGTTTATATGTTTTATAACATTGATAAAAAAACATTATATATAATTTTAGGAGTAGTGGCACTTTTATCTATTTTGTCTATGGGAACAGCTGGAATAATGATGACTTTATTAACTCTTCCAGGAGTAATACTTGCAATAACTTTTCATGAATTTGCTCATGCTTATACTGCTGATAAATTTGGTGATACTACGCCAAGAAGTCAAGGAAGACTTACTTTAGATCCTGCGAGTCATTTAGATCCAATAGGTTTCTTTTTATTAGTATTTACTAATATAGGCTGGGGAAAACCTGTACAAATAAATCCTAATAATTTTACTAGTAATAAATCTAGATCAACATGTGAAATGTTAGTATCTTTAGCAGGTCCACTTACCAATTTTATTTTAGCAATAATCTTAACAATAATTTATTATGCACTTAGTATTTTTATTCCTAATCCAAATAATATAATTCAAATAATAAGTACAACTGTTTTTTATGCAATTGCTGTTAATATAGGTTTGGGTGTATTTAATTTAATACCAATACCACCATTAGATGGAGAAAAAATATTTAGAAAATTTTTACCATATAAAGCATTAGAATGGTTAGATAGAAATGAAAATATATTATATATGATATTTATGATTTTATGGATAACAGGATTATTATCTAAAGTAGTAGCTCCTGTTATAAATGTAGTATATGTTTTAATATTTAAATTAGTCGGAACAATATTTTCAATATTTATGTAATAAGGATTGTTATTATGAAAGATATATATATAATGGGAATTGAATCAAGTTGTGATGAAACTTCTGTAGGTATTGTAAAAAATGGTAGAGAGGTTTTATCAAATATTATAAATTCCCAAATTGATATACATGAAAAATTTGGTGGAGTTGTACCAGAAATTGCATCAAGATGTCATGTAGAAGTTATAAATGAAATAATGAAAGAAGCTTTAAAACAAGCAAATCTTGAACTTAATCAAATTGATGGAATTGCAGTAACATATGGACCAGGTTTAGTTGGTGCTTTACTAGTAGGAGTTTCTTATGCAAAAGCTTTAAGCTTTGCATCTGGAATTCCTTTAGTTCCAGTTAATCATATAGCTGGACATATTTCTGCAAACTACATAACTCATAAAGATTTAGAGCCACCTTTTTTATGCTTGATAATATCTGGTGGTCATACACATTTAGTAAATGTTAAAAATTATAATGATTTTGAAATTCTAGGAAAAACTCGTGATGATGCTATAGGAGAAGCTTTTGATAAAGTAGCAAGAGTTGTTGGTCTTGGATATCCTGGTGGACCAAAAGTAGATAAAATGGCAAAAGAAGGAAAGCCAAATATAGAGCTTCCTTTAACTCATATGGATAATTTAGATTTTAGTTTTAGTGGAATTAAAACAGCAGTTATAAATTTAAATCATAAAAATCCAAATATAAATAAAGCTGATTTATGTGCAAGTTTTCAAAAAGCAGTTACAGAAATGCTTTTATCTAATACTAGAAAAACTGTAGATAAATATAAGCTAGATAAAATCTCTCTTGCTGGTGGAGTTTCTAGTAACTCATATATTAGAGCTGAATTTGATAAATTTGGAAAAGAAAGAAATATTACAATTTTATATCCAGAGTTAAAATTATGTACAGATAATGCTGGTATGATTGCTTGTCAAGGATATTATAATTTTATTCAAGGAATTAGAGGAGATTTAAATCTTAATGCAATTCCAAATTTAAAATTAAATTAAAAATACAAGGAGAATTAATTTGTTAAAAGGAAAAAGTATTTTTGATTATTTAATGCAAATAGTATCTATAATTTCTGTAATATTATTTTTAGTTTTTTACATATTGTTTATAAAAACAAAAATTGGTATTTTACAAGTTTTAGCAATTACATGTATTACTATTGCATATCATTTTATAATTAGATTAGTTATTGGAAATATAATTCCAAGATTTAAAAGAAAAATAAATTATAAGTCAAATTGGTTTAAAACTAAAGATTGGGAATTAAAAATTTATAAAAAATTAAAAGTAAAAGATTGGAAAGATAAAGTTCCTACTTTTGATCCTGAAGAATATGATATGGAAAAGCTTACATTAGAACAACTTATAATAAATATGTGTAATTCAGAATGGGTACATGAAACTAATTTTTTATTTAGTTATTTAACTTTGCTATTTTCTATATTTTGGGGGAATTTTTATATATTTTTAATTACAGCTATTTTTGCTAGTTTACTAGATTTATGTTTTGTAATGATACAAAGATATAATAGACCTAGAATAATGAAATTATTAGAAAGAGAAAAAAGAAATATAAAAGCAAAATAATATAAAATACAGAAAGGATATAATATGGCGTTATATGTTATAGGTGATTTACATTTATCTTTTGGTGTAGATAAGCCTATGGATATTTTTGGAAATAATTGGGAAGATCATAGTAAAAAGATTAAGGAAAATTGGCTTAATAAAGTAAAGCCAGAAGATACAGTTGTTCTTCCTGGAGATTTTTCTTGGGCTACATATTTAGATGAAGCATATAAAGATTTTGAATTTTTAAATTCTTTGCCAGGTCGAAAGATTTTTATAAAAGGAAATCATGATTATTGGTGGGAAACTTTATCTAAAATGAATAAGTTTTTGAAAGAAAATAGTTTTGAAAATATTGAATTTATATATAATACTGCTATTTTTGCAGAAAATAAAATTCTAGTTGGAACTAGAGGCTGGACAACTTTAAATAATAATACTGAAGAAAATTTTAAATTATTAAAAAGAGAAAATGCTAGATTGAAGCTTTCTATAGAAGATGGAATAAAAAAATTTGGAGATAATAAAGAAATTATTGTATTTATACATTATCCACCTTTTTATAAAGAGCATGTATCAGAAGAAATTGATTTTATAAAAACAATGAAGCAATATAAAAATATCAAAAGATGTTATTATGGTCATTTACATGGTTCATCACATAGAGAAGCAATAGAAGGATTGATTGATGGAATTGAATATAATTTAATTAGTTCAGATTATTTAAATTTTGATTTATTAAAAATATAAAGCTCGGAGGAAGTATGGAAGATAAGCAAAAAAAGATTAGAAATTTTAGTATAATTGCTCATATAGATCATGGAAAATCTACTTTAGCAGATAGAATAATTGAGATGACAGGTGTATTATCTTCAAGAGAGATGGAATCACAAGTTTTAGATAATATGGATATTGAAAAAGAAAGAGGAATTACAATAAAATCTCAAGCTGTAAAAATGACTTATAAAGCAAAAAATGGTGAAGAATATGAATTCAATTTAATAGATACACCAGGTCATGTAGATTTTAATTATGAAGTTTCAAGAAGTTTAGCAGCATGTGAAGGTGCAATATTAGTAGTTGATAGCACACAAGGAGTTGAAGCTCAAACTCTTGCAAATGTTTATTTAGCAATTGAAGACAATTTAGAAATTTTACCTGTTATAAATAAAGTAGATTTACCAAATGCAAGACCAGATGAAGTAAAAAAAGAAATAGAAGATTTAATAGGAATTCCAGCAATGGATGCTCCATGTATATCTGCTAAAACTGGACTTAATGTTGATGAAGTTTTAGAAAGAATTGTAACAGATATTCCATGTCCAAAAGGAGATGAAAAAGAAAAACTTCAATGCTTAGTATTTGATTCTGTATATGATAATTATAAAGGAGCATTAAGTTATATTAGAGTAAAAAATGGAAAAATAAAGGCAAATGATGAAATTTTATTTATGGCTACTGGTAAAACATTTACTGTTACAGAAGTAGGATATTTTGGAGCTGGAGAATATTTTCCATGTGAAGAATTATCAGCAGGAGAAGTAGGATATGTTGCAGCAAGTATAAAAACAGTTTCAGATTTGCATGTTGGAGATACAATAACTCATAAAGCAAGTCCTGCAAAAGAACCACTTCCAGGATATAAACAAGCTGTTTCAATGGTATATTGTGGAATGTATCCAGTTGATGGTAGTGAATATGAACCATTAAAAGATGCTTTAGAAAAATTAAAATTAAATGATGCTGCTTTAAACTATGAACCAGAGGTTTCTGGTGCTTTAGGCTTTGGATTTAGATGTGGATTTCTAGGTTTACTTCATATGGAAATTGTAATGGAAAGACTAGAAAGAGAATTTGATTTAGGATTAATTACAACATCACCTTCAGTTATCTATAAAGTGCATAAAACTTCTGGAGAAGTAATTGATTTATATAATCCAGTTGATTTACCTCCATATACAGAAATAAGGTTTATGGAAGAACCTATTATGAAGGTTGAAATTATGATACCAAAAGATTTTGTAGGAAATGTTATGGAGATATGCCAAAATAGAAGAGGAACTTATATAGATATGAGATATTTAGATGAATCAAGAGTAACACTTGAATATGATATGCCACTTAATGAAATTATTTATGATTTCTTTGATTCATTAAAATCTAAAACCAAAGGTTATGCTTCATTAGACTATGAATTTAAGGAATATAGAAAAGCAGATTTAGTTAAATTAGATATTTATATTCACAACGAGCCTGTTGATGCTCTTTCTTTTATAGTTCATAAAGATTCGGCATATTCAAGAGGAAGAAAAATGGCTGAAAAATTAAAAACAGTTATACCAAGACATTTGTTTGAAATTCCAATTCAAGCAGTGGTTTCAGGAAAAATAATTGCAAGAGAAACAATTTCTGCTATGAGAAAAGATGTTTTAGCCAAATGTTATGGTGGGGATATAACAAGAAAGAAAAAATTATTAGAAAAGCAAAAACGTGGTAAAAAGAAAATGAGACAGATTGGAAATGTAGAAGTACCTCAAGAAGCATTTTTATCTGTACTTAAACTTAATGATGATGATAAATAAAGGAGAGTAATAATGAGAGAATCATATAGAGATAAACAATCAAGAAAAGCTAGAATAAATAAAGAAAAAGAAGAAAAAAAGTTTGATAAGAAAAATATAAATAAAAAGTTTTCTAAAAAAGATAATAAAGAAAATTTTAAGAAAGAAGAAAATATATCTTTTGAAAAAAAAGAAAAAGATTATGAAGATATAGTTGCTGGAAGAAATGCTGTTTTGGAGCTTTTAAAATCTGGAAAAGATATAAATAAAATTTTTGTAGAGCGTGGTGAAAAGCATGGTTCTATAAATGAAATTATAGCTAAAGCTAAAGATGCAAGAATTGTACTTGTAGAATGTGATAAATCAAAACTTGATTTTATGGCAGAAAATCATCAAGGAGTGGTTGCTGTAGTTCCACCATTTGACTATTCTGAAGTTGAAGATATTTTAGATTTAGCTAAAGAAAGAGGAGAAGATCCATTTGTACTTATTTTAGATGGTATAGAGGATCCTCATAATTTAGGTTCAATAATTAGAACAGCAGAAACAGCAGGCTGTCATGGTGTAATTATTCCTAAAAGAAGAACTGCTCAAGTAAATAGTACAGTAAGTAAAGTTTCTGCTGGAGCTACTTCTTATGTAAAAGTTGCAAGAGTAAATAATTTAAATGATACAATTAGAAAATTAAAAGATGTTGGTCTTTGGGTAATTGGAACAGATGGAGCTGCAAAAACAATGTATTATAACCAAGATTTAAAAGGACCACTTGCAATAATAATAGGAAGTGAAGGATTTGGAATGAGTAAACTTGTTAAAGATAATGCAGATATTTTAATAAAAATTCCTATGAAAGGAAAAATTACTTCATTAAATGCTTCTGTATCTGCAGGAATTGTAATTTATGAAGCAGTTAAACAAAGATTGAATTAATAAGGAGATTTATATGTTGCCTATAATGAATTGGAAAAAAGTAGGAATTTATTTATTAGTTATTAATTTAATAGGTTTTTTGATAATGGGGATTGATAAATATAAAGCCCAAAATGATAAATGGAGAATTCCTGAAAAAACATTATTTTTAATAACATTTTTGTTTGGCGGAATAGGAACAAATTTAGGAATGAGGGTTTTTCATCATAAAACAAAAAAATGGTATTTTAAATTTGGCTTTCCTATAATTTTAATTTCAGAAATTGTTATTTCTATATACTTAATTTTTATATGGAAACCGCCTGTTTAATATATAGTATATTAAAATATTGTTTGTATTAAATAATTTTTAATATATACTATTGTTTTAAATAAACTGATATGATATAATCATCAGAAAAATGAGGATGTTAAAATGAAAATAAAATGTATTAAGGAGGAAAAATGTTACTAGAAAAAATTATTTTTAATATAGTAGCAATTTCCTTTGTTATAGTAATTTTTATAAAAATAATTAAAAAAAATGATACTAATTATTTAAGTATATTATTATTAGGGCTTATAGGAATTGCAATATGTTTTTTCGAATTAAATTTAGGAATTAATGTAAATACTTTTTTCTTTATATTAAGATATATTCTTTCAGTTATAATTCCTTTTATAATAATTTTTATAGAATTTAATGGAATAAATTTCTCTGAAATTATTAGTATACTTAAGGTACATATATTTTTTAAATTAGGTAATAGTAAAAAAGCTAAAGAAGAACTTACAAATTTAGTTAATAAATATCCTAATAGTTATTTAGGACATAAACTTTTAGCCGAAATATACGAAAAAGAAGGTGGAATGAGAAAAGCAATAGATGAATATGTTAAAGCTATTGATTTAAAGAAAACAGATTATAAATCTTATTTTAAAATTGCAAAACTTTTAAATGATTTAGATAAAAAGGATGAAGCAATTGAAATGCTTCAAAATTTATTAAAATCTAAACCAGATTCATACGAAGCTTCAATATTATTAGGTGAGATACTTACAGAAGAAGAACGTTTTAAAGAAGCTGCATCTGTATATCAAGATGCTATAAAATATAGATCTTATGATTTCGAACTATATTATAATCTAGGAATAGTATTTACTAGATTAAATGATTTTCAGCAAGCAAAAGAAATGTACGAAAAAGCTGCAGAAATAAATCATTTATTATATGGTGCTAATTATAATATTGCTTTAATTGCATTACTTCAAAAAGAATTAGATCAAGCAGAAGAATATTTTGAAAAATGTTTATATGATGATGAATTAGAGCCAATAGCGTATTATAATCTTGCAAAAATAGCTTTAATAAAAGGAGATAAAGCTAAGGCAATAACATTTTTAAATAAAGCTATAGAATTAGATTTTAGTTTATTAGAAAAAGCTTCTAAAGAAAAAGCTTTTGATTATATAAAACAATATATTACTGTTTCAGCTAGAATGGAAGAAAAACCAAAAAGTGAAAAGAAAAAAACGAAACTTGATAAAAGGGCAGAAATGGCTAGAATATATTTAGAAAATACAAAAGAATTAGTTGATGATATAAAAGAAAATACTAATAAACAAAAATTTGATGAAAGATTAAATTTAATAATAGATTCTGACAAGTTACGAAAGGAGCAACAATTAGATGAAAAAGATGATGCTTCTGAAAAAGTTCAAGAATCAATAAATAAACAAAAAGAAATTTCTGATTCAAATAATGAATAATCAATAAATAAATTAATATATATACTAAAGAAAGGCTTTTAGCCATAGAAAGGATTGATAAAATGGAAAATTCTATTTCAGTTATAGGTGGAGATTTAAGAAGTATTAAACTAATAGAACTTTTAAGTGGTGATGGAAAAAAAGTATATACTTATGGTTTTGATTTAGCTGATGAATTAATAGATGATAAAAATATTATTCAATGCAAAGATTATAAAGAGGCAATAAGTAAATCAAAAGTAATAATTTCTCCAATACCTTTTTCTAGTGATAGACAGAATTTGCTTATGACATTTTCAGAAGATAAAATTTCAATTTCAGAATTTTTAGAAAATATTGATGGAAAAACAATTTTAGGAGGAAATTTTTCTGAAGATGTAAGAAAAAAATTCGAAGAGAAAAAGGTAAAATATATAGATTTAATTAAAAGAGAAGAATTTGCTGTATTAAATGCAATAGCTACTGCTGAGGGAACTATAGAAATAATTCTTAGAGAAACTCAAAGAACTATTCACGCAAGTAAAGTTTTAGTTATGGGATTTGGTAGAGTAGGTAAAGTGTTATCAGATAAATTAGCAGGAATAGGTGCAAAGGTTTATTGTGAAGCTAGAAAAAATGAAGATATTGCTTGGATAAAAACTTATGGATATAATCCTATAGAATTAAAAGAACTAGATAAATATATTGGTGATTTTGAAATAATAGTAAATACAATACCTTTTGAAGTATTAGATAGTAAAAAATTAGATTTAGTGAAAAAAGATGTTTTACTTATCGATTTAGCATCTAATCCTGGTGGAATAGATAGAAAATCTGCAAAGGATAAGAAATTAAAGTTAATATGGGCTCTTTCTCTTCCAGGAAAAATTGCTCCTATAACTTCTGCAGAATTTATAAAAGAAACTTTAGATAATGTTTTAGAAGAACTAAATTAGGAGGAATATATGACAATAATACAAGCTTTAATATTAGGAATAATTCAAGGACTTACAGAACTTTTACCTGTATCTAGTTCTGCCCATTTAAATGTTATACCATGGATGTTAAATTGGACTAAGAGCGAAGCTTTTATGACTGAATTTGAAGGTGCTTTTGATGTAGCACTTCATTTTGGAACATTAATAGCAATTGGAGCTTTTTTCTTTAAGGATTGGGTTAAACTTATATCAGCAGGATATAGGAAAGCTGTAAAAAAAGAAGATTCATTTGATGGTAAAATGTTTTGGTATTTAGTAATAGCTACTATACCAGCTGGAATTTTAGCATTGATTTTAGAAAAAATTACTGATAGTTTAATTGGTGATAATTTCAAATTAGAAATGGCAATTATAGGGATAGCACTTATAGTAATGGGAATTATATTAGCTATAGTAGATAAAAAGTGTGAAAGTAAAGTAAAATTTGAAGAAATTTCTTTTAAACAATCATTTTTCATTGGAATATCTCAAGCTTTAGCTGCAGTATTTCCTGGAGTATCACGTTCAGGAATTACCATGACAGTAGCAAGAGCTTTTAAAATTGATAGAGAAAGTGCTGCTAAATATTCTTTCCTTCTATCTACACCAATAGTTGCTGCTGCTGTTTTAGTAGATATAGGAAAATTTGCATTTACATCTTTGGCCTTTTGGATTGGGGTATTTTCTAGTTTTCTAGTTGGATTAATAGTAGTTAAATTTTTAATGGATTATTTAAAAAAAGGTAGTTTTAAAATATTTGCAGTGTATAGAGTACTTTTAGGTATTTTAATATTTGCATGTATTTTGGTTAAGTAATAATAGGAGGAACAGAAGATGAAAGGAAAACATGCTTCAGATGAAGGGCTTGATTTTGATAGTATACCATGGAAAAATATATTATTAGTAATTGTCGTTTTGGCTGTTATAATAGGTGTTTTATTTGGAGGAAAAACTGTATATTCTAATTTCTTAGCAAATGCATCATTTTTCAATAAAGAAAAACCAGAAGAAACTGATGAAACTGAAATTGAAATTGAAGAAAAGATGCCAACACAATTATATGGATATAAAGTTTTAGGTGAACTTACTTTTGAAAATAAAAATTTTTCTAAATACATATTAGATGCAACTAATGATAATGCAATATATACAGATAAAAGTAATAATGAAACAGAAAATAGTGATAATGAAGTATTAGATCAAAATAATTCTCTAGAAATTTCTGATGCATTAAATAAAAGTATAGTTAAACTATATGGAGATAAACTTAATCAAAAAGGAAATTTTACAATAATAGGACATAACAAAGATGAATATTTTAGTATTTTAAATGAATTAAATGTTGGAGAAGAATTTTTAATTAAAACTAGTGATACAGACGAAAAGAAATATATAATTACTGAAATTTATACAATTGAACCTACAGATTTAAAAGCATTAATGCCTAATAATGATTACACAGAAGTAACTTTGATAACATGTTCTACTGGCTCAAATCAAAGATTGGTTGTAAAAGCTTTAGAAGAAACTGATTATGAAATATATAAAAGTGCAAATTTGACAAATATAAATGAGAATAGTGACAATACATTGGCAGATAATTCAACAGAAGAAGTTGTACAAAATACTATAACAGAATAATTTAAGAACTAATAAATAAAATATGAAAGGAACTTAAGATAAATGAAAAAAATACTCAAGAATTTTTTTATAATAATATTTTTATTTTTGTTTTTGTATATTAGTTTTAGTTTACTAAACATAGTAAATGCAGCTAGTGTATCTGTTGGAAGTGCAACTGTTAATCAGGGAGAAAGTGCTACATTATCAATTTCAATTCCAAATGGTTTTTGTGGATATCAGGATGGAAGTATTAGTTTGGGAGATTCTTCTAAAGTTAATTTTAAGTCATGTTCTGTATCTGGAGCAAATGTATCTGCTGGTTCTATAAGTAATATAAATGCAGTAAATTTTGATGCAACAACGTATAATTTCTTACAAGCTCCTAATTTTTCTATTAGTGTTAAAGGATTAGCAGAAGGTAGTTCAAATGTAAATGTAAATATTACTTTAGTAAAAGATGATGGAAGCACAGAATATGCTTCAGGTTCTGGTACTATTTCTGTAAAAAGTGCTCAGAATCCTACAGTTAATTCGCAACCTGAAACACCATCTCAACCAACACCTGTAGTTGAAAAAGAACCAAATTTTAAGGCAGTAAATGATACAGTATATGCTACAAAATCAATGAATGTAAGAAGTAGTTGGTCAACAAGTAGTAAAAAAATAGGAGGTCTTTCAAAAGATCAAGGTGTTACAAGAACTGGCATAGGAGATAATGGTTGGTCTAGAATTTCATATAATGGTAAAACAGCTTATGTTTCAACAGCTTTAATTACAACTACTAAGCCTGAAGAAAAGCCTGCAGAAGAACCTAAAGAGGAAAACAATACTAGTACAAATGAAACAGAAGTTAATACTATAGAAAATGAAGATGATTCAGAAAATAAAGATGAAAATGAAGTAGAGGTAGAAGAAACATTACCAGAAGAAAATAATGAATCTATTGATGAAGAAGCTTATAAAAATATAGTATCTAAAGTAGGAACAATTCCGGAAGTTGGAAATAATATTAATATATACATATTCTTTATTATATGCATTATATCTTTAAGTTCAATTTATATAATATTTAAAAAATAGTTTAGGGAGAAGTAATGGCAATAATTTTAGATGGAAAATCATTATCAAAAAAAATAAAAAATAATTTAAAAGATGAAGTAAAACAATTAAATTCTAAAGGAATTTTTCCAAAATTAGCTGTAATAATGATAGGTAAAGATCCTGCATCTAGTGTTTATGTAAAAAATAAATCTAAAGCGTGTAAATATATTGGAATAGAATTTGAAGAATTTTTATTAGATGAAAATATTTCTGAAGAAGAATTATTTAATTTGATTGATAATTTAAATAATGATAATAAAATTACTGGAATATTATTACAAGCACCAATTCCAAAACATCTTGATATAAATAAAGCTTTTGAAAGAATTTCTCCAAAAAAAGATGTAGATGGATTCAATCCTATAAATGTTGGTAAATTATCAATAGGAATAGATACTTTTATTTCATGTACACCTTTAGGTATAATGAAAATATTTGAAGAATATAAAATAGAATTACAAGGAAAAAATGTTGTAGTTCTAGGTAGAAGTAATATTGTAGGAAAACCTATGGTTCAGTGTTTACTTTCAAAAAATGCTACAGTAACAATATGTCATTCAAAAACGCAAAATATTGAAGAAATTACAAAAAGAGCTGATATTTTAATTTCAGCGATAGGAAAACCTAAGTTTGTAAAAGAGAATATGATAAAAGATGGTGCTGTTGTTATTGATGTTGGTATAAATAGATTAGATAATGGAAAATTAGTTGGTGATGTTGATTTTGATAAAATAGAATCAAAAACAAGTTATATTACTCCTGTACCTGGTGGAGTAGGACCTATGACAATAGCTTGTCTTATGGAGAATGTTATTAAATCTGTAAAAAATAAATAAAATAATTATGGGGGCAAATGAATTATTTCGTTTGCTCTTTTTTTACTTTATAATTTAAATTTTTAGGAGGTATATGGAAGATATAGAATATAAGATTTGGTTTTCAAAATTGAATATAAGCAATAATATTAAAAAAAAGTTATTAAAGGATTTTGGAAATATAAAAAATATTTGGAATGTAAAAAGAAAAGAGCTGGCTCAAAGAGGATATAAGCGGATCAATAATTTTAAATATATTAGATTCATCTAAAAGAATAAATTTAGAAAAAGAAAAAAATATTTTGGAAAGAGAAAATATTATAATTTTATCGAATATAGATAAAGACTTTCCTAAAAAATTATTAAATATTAAAGATTGTCCAGTTCAAATTTATTGTAAAGGGAATTTAGAAAAATTATATGATGATAATATTGCAATAATTGGTTCAAGAAAAGCTAGTAATTATGGAAAATGTATATCAAGAAAAATAGCCAAAGATTTTGCAAGTTTAGATATAAATGTTGTAAGTGGACTAGCTATAGGAATTGATAAATTTGCTCATCTAGGAGCCTTAGATGTAAGTGGTGGAAAAACTATAGCTGTATTAGGAAATGGATTAAATGAAGATGTTTTTTATCCACGAGAAAATTTAAAAGTATATGAAAGAATAGTTAGTGAGGGGGGGATTTTAGTGTCAGAATATCCATATTATGAAAGACCATATTCATATCATTTTCCAGAAAGAAATAGAATTATAAGTGGACTTTCAGATAAAATAATAGTGGTTGAAGCAAGTTTAAAAAGTGGAACTCTTATAACTGTTGATTTTGCTTTAGAACAAGGAAAAGATGTATATGCAGTGCCTGGAAATATAGATAATTTCAATTCTACTGGAACTAATAAATTGATTCAAGAAGGAGCAATTCCTTTTTTATCAATAAATGATGTTTTTTAATAAAATAATTTATAAAAATAATTTATAAAACACTTTAACTTTTATAATTTTATGTTATAATGTTTTATGTGTTTTAAGGTTTAAACCAAAAAAGCTTTTTAGGAGGAAAAATGAGTAAAAAGCAAAAATCTAAGAATAGATATAAAAGTAAAATAGATGAAAATGAATTTTGGGTAAATAATAATAGTTTTAGCTATAAACATCCTGCTTTAATAAGTATATTTAAATTTTTATTATTAAGTACTATTTTAGTTGGAATAATATATTGTGCAATATGCGCTAAAACTATATTCTTTTATGATGAGCTAAAAATAGCTAAAGATGATTTAATTATAAAATTTGAGAATTCTACAGTATATGATATTGATGGAAATTATCTTGCAACTTTAAGTAGTGGAACTAAGAGAAAATGTATATCTTTATCTGAAATGTCTGAATATTTACCAAAAGCATATATAGCTATAGAAGATGAAAGATTTTATGAACACTTTGGGGTTGATTTAAAAAGAACTGCTGCAGCTACAGCTTCATATATAATACATTTTGGAAAATCAGACTTTGGTGGAAGTTCTATTACACAACAAGTTGTAAAAAATATTACAGAAGATAAGGAAGATTCTGCTAATAGAAAAATAAAAGAAATGGCCAAAGCAATACAAGTTGAAAATTATTTAACTAAAGATCAAATTCTTGAATTATATTTAAATATTATTTTTGTTGGTGGTAATGATATAAATGGAGTTGAATTAGGTGCAATTCATTATTTTAATAAATCAGCAAAAGACTTATCAATTGCTGAATGTGCTTTTATGGCTGGAATAAATCATTCTCCAAATGCATATAAACCATTTAATACAGAAGATAATGAAATGAAAGAAAAAATAAAAAATAGAACCAAAACAGTTTTAGGCAAAATGTTAGAATTAAATTATATAAATAAGGAACAATATAATCAGGCAGTTGGCGAAGTAGATGCAGGATTAAATTTTCAAAAGGGTAATACAGAGCCTACAACTGTTATATCATATCAAACAGAAGCAGCTTTAGAACAAATTTTAAATCAAATTATGGCAGAAAAAAATGTTAACAAACAAATGGCAGAAATGCTTTTATATAGTGGAGGATTTAAAATATATACTACACAAAAATCAAGTATACAAGATGCTGTTGAAAACGAATTAAGAAATCCAAAGTATTTAATACACAATGGAGATCAATCATCTATGGCTACATTTGTAGTTATAGATCATACAACTGGAAATGTTTTAGCTTGTGGTGCAGGAATAGATGAAAGTAAAATAAAAACAAATATAGGAAATTTTAATTATCCAACTAGTTTAAAAAAACAAACTGGTTCATCTATGAAACCAATTTCTGTAATTGCTCCTGGATTAGAGAATGGAGTAATAACTGCAGGTACGGTATTTTATGATGGAGAAACTACTTTTGGTAAATATAAACCTAAAAATTATTATAATGGATATAAAGGTGTAATGACAGTAAGAGAGGGGATAGCAATTTCTGCAAATATTCCTAATGTAAAAGCTTTAGCAAAAATAGGAGTAGATAATTCAATTAAATTCTGCCAAAGTGTTGGAATTACTGGATTAGGTCAAGAAGGATTAGCTTTAGCTTTAGGTGGTTTAACTCATGGAACTACCGCTTATAATATGGCAGGAGCATATAGTGCTATTGCAAATAATGGTTTATATATTGAGCCAACCTTTTATTCTAAAGTTGAAGATTCAAAAGGTAATATTTATATGCAATGTAAACCAATAGAGCAAAGAAGCACTAGAGTTATGAGTGAGCAGAATGCATATATAGAAAAAAATATATTACAATCAGTTGTTAAATCTGGAGGTACAGCTACATATTGTGCAATACCAGGAATAGACGTAGCAGCCAAAACTGGTACAACAAATTCTAATTATGATAGATGGCTTTGTGGATTTACTCCATATTATACTGCAGCTTGTTGGTTTGGATATGAAAAAAATGCAGTAGTATATTATGGATCTAGTAATCCAGCCGGTTTAATATGGTCAGCAATTATGAAAAATATACATACTGGTTTAGAACCAAAAACTTTTCAGCAACCAGCAGGTATTGTTAGTGCTACAATATGTAAAGCTACTGGACATACAGCTACATCAAAATGTTCATCAACATATGTAGAAATTTTTAGAGAAGGTACTGTTCCTACACCATGTGAAGGTCATAGTTATCTTAAAATATGTAATGAAACTGGTTTATTAGCTAGTGCTAGATGTAGAAATGTTCATTATGCTAGTTATCCTAAAGTGTTAGATACAGAGCAAAATGCTTCTTGGAATACTTCTTATTCAGGAGGTGGCTATGGTCCTACTACATATTGTCATGGTAATCATACATATATTCCAGAAGTTGTTGAACAGCCTACTCCAACTCCTACTCCGGCGCAAACTCCAGAACAAACTCCAACTCCTGTTCCTTCTCCAGCACCGACACCTGCGGTTCCAACTTCTACACCAACAACTACTCCAGCACCGGAAGTAAGTACGCCAGCACCTGCACCAGAAGCTCCAGCACCAGCTCCAGTAGCGCAAGAAACTCAAGCAACTCCTACAGAAGCACAGCAAGCTACTCCAGCTCAATAAATTAAAATATAAAATTATTTTAATTTTAGTAAATTAATACAAAAATTAACGGAGGAATTAAATATAATGGTAAAGCTTTTAGAAGATAAAGACAAAGAATTATATAAAAAATTTTTAATAGAAAATGAAAGATGCAATTTTCAACAATCTTTAGAATGGGGAAATGTAAAAACTAATTGGAAAAAAGAAGTTGTTCTTTCTTTAGATGATAATGGAAATATTAGAGGAAGCTTATGTATATGGATTAGAAAAATACCAATATTTGGTAATCTAATGTATTCGGCAAGAGGTCCTGTTTGTGATATAACTAATAAAGATGTTTTAAAAGATATAAAAGAAGGTACTGATATTTTAGCAAAAAAATATAAATCATTTGCAATTAGAATGGAGCCAGATATAGAAAAGTCTAATGAAGAATACAGAAAAATTGTATTAGATTTAGGATATAAAATAAAAGATGATAGTAAAGATTTTAAAGATGAAATTCAACCTAGATTTGTTTTTAGATTAGATTTAAAAGGAAAAACTAAAGATGATGTTTTTAAAGAATTTCACCAAAAAACTAGATATAATGTTAGGCTTGCAACTAAAAAAGGTGTTGAAATAAAAGAAGGTAATAGAGATGATTTAAAAGATTTTCATAAAATTATGGTAGAAACAGGAAAAAGAGATGAATTTGGAATTAGAAGTTTAGATTATTTTGAAAAAATGTATGATGAATTAGTTCCAGATGGTCATATGAAATTACTTTTAGCATATTATGAAGGTAAACCAATAGCTGGTATTATTCCTATTATGTATGGAAACAAAGTTTGGTATTTGTATGGAGCTAGTAGTAATAGTCATAGAAATTTAATGCCAAATTATTTACTACAATGGACTATGATTCAGGAGGCAATTGATAGAGGCGCTGATATGTATGATTTTAGAGGTGTTGCAGGTGTAGTTGATGAATCTCATCCACAATATGGCTTATATAGATTTAAAAAGGGATTTAATGCTACATTTACAGAATTTATTGGAGAAGTATATATATCATATAAACCATTAGTTCATAAAGCTTATAAATTTTCTGAAAAGACTTTTAGAAGCCTTAGAAGTTTTAGAAGAAAAATGAGGGATAAAAAAGAGAGCAAAGATGAAAAAAGTAGTAATTAGTAAAAAAGACTTAAAAAATAATCTAAAATTAGTAAGAGCAGATTTAAATAAAAAAGATGATAATGGAAATAAAGTTAGAATTATTGCAGTAGTAAAAGATAATGGCATGGGATTAGGGTTAATAGAATTTTCTAAATTTTTAATCGAAAATGGAGTTGATTTTTTAGCTGTTGCTACTAGTGAAGAGGCTATTAAACTTAGAAATGCCAAAATAGATGTTGATATTTTAATGTTATCTCCAGTAAATACAAAATCTGAATTAAAAGAATTAATTGAAAATAATATAATTTTAACAATAGATAATATAAATCAAATTGAGCTATGTGAAAAGAATTTTAAAGACAAAAAAATTAGAGCACATATAAAAATAGATACAGGTTTTGGTAGATATGGATTTTTATATGATTATAAAGTTGATATTATAGAAGCTATGAAATTATGTAAAACTATAAAAATTGAAGGAATGTATACACATTTTTCAAAAGCTATAGATTCAAATTGGACATATGAACAATTTAATAGATTTTTAGATGTAGTAGCAATTGTTAGAAAAAATGGATTAAATCCAGGAATTTTACATTGTTGTAATTCTACAGCTTTTATGTTATATAAAAATATGCATCTAAATGCTGTAAGATTAGGTTCTATTTTGCAAGGAAGAACTTTAGTAAATAGAAAAGGTTTAATAAAAATTGGAGAATTTAAAACAAATGTTGCAGAGATAAAAACTGTACCTAAAGGTTTTTATATTAGTTATGGAAAAAATTATAAAACTAAAAAGGAAACTAAAATTGCAGTAATACCAGTTGGATATGTAGATGGATTAAATTATAAAAAAAATCGTGATAGTTTTAAATTATCAGAAAATTTTGTATCAGTACTTATTGAAATGAAAAAAATTTTTAAAGACAATTCTATAAAAGTAAAAATAAATAACAAAGAATATAAAGTTATAGGTAGACTTGGAATGTATCACGCTATAATTGATGTTACAAATTCAAATATTAGTATAGAGGATGAAGTAATTTTAGATATAAATCCATTAAATGCAAATTCTGATATAAGAAGGGAGTATATTTAAATTGGAAACAAAAAAGATGAATTTTTTTAAAAGATTGAAAACTGCAATATTTAATTTAGATGAATATGGCATATTTGTTGAAGAAAAACTAAGTGTTTCTATAAAATATATGTTTTTAATAATAACTTTTACTTCAATAGTTTTATCAATTATAACAACAATGAGATTTTCAAAAGAATTAGAAAAAGGATTAAATTATTTTGAAAATGAATTTCCTAATTTTTCTTTTGAGAATAATGTATTAAAACTTGATAATTATGCTGAAGGGTATGATGAAGAATATGATGTAAAAATAATAGCTGATTCAACACCAAACTTAGATAAGAGTAAAATAAATTCTTATTTAAATAGTACTAATGATGTAAGTACAGCTTTAATTGTTCTAAGTGATAAGATTATTTATAGAAGTTATGATTTAAAAAATGAATATGAGTATAAAAATTTAATTTCTACATTAGATATAAAAATTGCTACAAAACAAGATATAATTAACTATTTTAATTCTATAGGTGGTAGCAATGCTATAATGGTTACAGGTTTAATTGTTTCTTTTTTAGTTTTATTTATAGAAAATTTAATTGAAATTATATCTTATACGATTTTAGTTTCAATTGTAGGTCTAATTGTTGGAAGAATTTGTGGAATAGCTATGAAAAATTCGGTTGCAATAACACTTGCTATCTATTCTCTTACAGTTTCTGTATTGTGTAGTTTTATATATTTTATTGTATATAATTATACTGGTTTTGAAATAAAGTATTTTAGCGCTATGTATTTGATGATAGCTTATGTTTATATAATAGCTGCAATTTTAATTTTAAAAACAGATTTAATGAAATTATCACAAGATCTTATGAGAATTAAATCTGTAGAAGAACAAATTAAAGATGAAATGAAACAAAAAGAATTAGAAGAAGAACAAGAAAAAGAAAAGAATAAAGATGAAGATGATGATAAAAAAACAGATGATGGTAAA
Source organism: uncultured Clostridia bacterium (assembly GCA_947630235.1). Taxonomy (GTDB): domain Bacteria; phylum Bacillota; class Clostridia; order TANB77; family CAG-508; genus Scatovivens. The sequence goes on along the minus strand of CANRGN010000024.1, from coordinate 6,528 downwards.
GGAGATAATAAAAAAGATGAACCTAATCCTGAAGTAAAGCAACCTGATATTGAACCTAATGGCTCTGAAATTTAAAATAAAAAAAGATATAATTAAAGAAAGGAAATGTAAAAATGAATAATGATAATAAAAAGGATGACAAAAAACAAAAAAATGGTTGGATTAAATACTCAATATTTTCTATAATTGTTGTTATAATTTTAGTTTTTATTAGTTATAGTTATTTTGAAAATGAGAAAAAAGAAGATGTGGCTTATACAGAATTTATATCAAAAGTAAATAAAAACGAAATTGAGGAAATAAATTTAACAGCGGGTAGTAATAATATTACTATTATATATAAAGCTCAAGGTGATAAAGCAGATTTATCTGAAGAAGAAAGAACAGAAAAAGTAATAGTTCCTAGTCTTCAAGCTTTTATGGAATGGATTCAAGATAAACTTGCAACAGGTCAAATAGATGCAAAACTTAATCAAGAACGAATGAATCCAATGATTAATATTTCAGAAAGATTATTTTCTTTATTACCAACAATATTACTTATAGTTTTAATGCTTATGATCTTTAAAATGCAAGGTTTGGGCGGAGATAATAGTAAAGTATATGGAGGCGAAGAAAATAAAAAAACTAATGTAAAATTTGATGATGTTGCTGGTCTTGATGAAGAAAAAGGTGAATTGGTTGAAATAGTAGATTTTCTAAAAAATCCAGAGGCTTATCAAAAAATGGGAGCAAAGATTCCAAGAGGAATTTTATTATATGGAAAGCCAGGTACAGGAAAAACTTTAATTGCTAAAGCAATTGCAGGAGAAGCTGGTGTGCCATTTATATCAATGAGTGGATCTGAATTTATAGAAATGTTTGCAGGACTTGGTGCATCAAGAGTTAGAAAATTATTTGAAAGAGCTAAAAAACTTGCACCATGTATTATATTTATAGATGAAATTGATGCAATTGGTTCTAGAAGAACTTCTAATAGTGGAGCTGAATCTGAAAATAATCAAACATTAAATCAATTGTTAGTTGAAATGGATGGTTTTGAAACAAATGAAACAATAATAGTTTTAGCTGCTACAAACAGACCAGAGATGTTAGATAAAGCTTTACTTAGACCGGGAAGATTTGATAGACAAATAACAGTTCCTGCTCCAGATTTACTAGGTAGAGAAGCAATATTAAAACTTCATTGTAAAGATAAAAAATTAGCAGATGATGTTGATTTTAAAGAAATAGCAGGAGATACATCTGGATTTACAGGAGCAGAACTTGCTAATATTTTAAATGAAGCTGCAATTATAGCAACCAGACAAAAGCATGATGCTATAACTAAAATGGATATAGAAAATGCAGTTAGAAAAGTAACTGTAGGATTAGAGAAACAAAATAGAGTTATATCAGATAAAGATAAAAAATTAACAGCTTATCATGAAGCAGGACATGCGGTAGTTAGTAAATTTTTACCAACACAAACAGCAGTAAAAGAAGTTTCTATAATTCCAAGAGGTGTTGCAGGTGGTTATACAATGTATAAAACAACTGAAGATAAATGGTATGTTTCTAAAACAGAGTTATTAGAAAAAATGATTTCTTTAATGGGAGGAAGAGCTGCTGAAAAATTAGTTTTAAATGAAATTTCAACAGGAGCAAGTAATGATATAGAGGTTGCAACTGGAATTGCTAGGGATATGATTGTATTATATGGAATGAGTGATGAAATAGGCCCAATATCTCTTAAAGTTGACGAACCATACGAGCTTCAAATTTTTGGTGAAGAAATTACAGATAAAATAGGAAAGCAAATTACTCAGTTAGTTGAAAATGCTTATATAACAGCTCAACAAATTTTAAGTAAAAATATGGATATATTAGATAAAGTAGCACAAAAACTTTTAGAGAAAGAGAAAATAACTGAAGAAGAATTTGAAGAATTTTTTAACTAAGAATGAGCCGGAGACATTTCTCTCCGGCTTTTTGAAAATGACCCAGAGGGACGGACCCAGAGGGACGTAGCAATTGGGCCAAGTGAACGAAACCTTCGTCCACTTGGCCCAATTGCTACGTCCCTCTGGATCCGCCCCTCTGGGTCTAAAAGAAAACAAAATTTCAAAAATATAAAGCAAAAAGGCTTGACAAATGAAAAAAAATGATGTAAAGTATAAGAGCATTACGAAAAAGGAGTGGTCAGATGGAAGAAAAAATAAAGATAAGTATGCTTTTAGAATTTTATGGAAAATTACTTACTTTAAAACAATATAATCTTTTAAATGATTACTATAACAATGATTTATCTTTAAGTGAAATTGCTGAAAATGAAAATATTACTAGGCAAGCTGTTAGAGATTTTCTTAAAAAGGGGGAAAAAAAGCTTTTTGAATATGAAGAAAAGCTTGGGGTTATGAAAAAAAATATTGTACAAGAAAAAAAAATCGATGAAATATTATCTGAAATATCAAAAATAGAAAACAATTTTACAGATGAAGAAATCGTTAATGTTCTTGATGATATAAAAAATAAAATTAAATGTTTAGTTTAAATAGAGAGGAATTAAGAATATGGCTTTTGAGGGATTATCTTCAAGATTACAAGAAATTACTAGAAAACTAAAAGGAAAAGCTCGTATTACAGAGAGCGATTTAAAAGACGTTTTAAGAGAAGTAAAACTTGCTCTTCTTGAAGCAGATGTTAACTATAAAATTGTAAAAGATTTTACAAAAGTAGTTGAAGAAAAAGCACTTGGTCAAGATGTTTTAAAATCATTAACACCAGGTCAACAAGTTATTAAAATCGTTAGAGATGAACTTACAGATTTACTTGGAGGGGAAGATAGCAAAATAAACTTTTCTCCCAATCCACCTACAGTAATAATGTTAGTAGGTCTTCAAGGGTCTGGTAAAACTACTACTGCAGGAAAGCTTGCAAATATAATTAGGAAACAAGGAAAAAAGCCGTTACTAGTTGCTTGTGATGTTTATAGACCAGCTGCTATAAAACAATTACAAGTTGTTGGAAAACAATTAGATATTCCTGTTTATAGTAATGAAAATACTAAAGATGTAAATTTAATTGCAAAACAAGCATTAGAAGTAGCAATATCAAAATTAAATGATGTTATAATAATAGATACTGCAGGCCGTTTGCAAATAGACGAAGCTTTAATGCAAGAATTAAGAGATTTAAAGAAAAATGTTAAACCTCATGAAATTTTACTTGTAGTAGATTCAATGACTGGTCAAGATGCTGTTAATATTGCCCAAACATTTAATGAATCTCTTGGAATTGATGGCTTAGTTTTAACAAAACTTGATGGTGATACAAGAGGTGGTGCTGCACTTTCTACAAAAAAAATAACAGGAAAACCTATAAAATATATTGCAACTGGTGAAAAATTAAGTGATATAGAAGAATTTCACCCAGATAGAATGGCACAAAGAATTTTAGGAATGGGTGATGTACTTTCAATTATAGAAATGGCTGAGGAAAAATTTGATTTAGAAGAAGCTGAAAAATTAGAGAAAAAACTAAAAAAATCAAAATTTGATTTAGATGATTATCTTATTCAATTAAGACAAATGAAAAAACTTGGTTCATTTTCATCAATATTAAAAATGATACCAGGACTTAGCCAATTAAAAGATGTAAAAGTTGATGATAAAGAATTTGTAAGAATTGAAGCTATGATTTGTTCAATGACACAAGAGGAAAGAAGAAATCCAAAGATTTTAAATGCTAGTAGAAGAATTAGAATAGCAAATGGTAGTGGAACAACAGTTCAACAATTAAACAAATTTATGAAATCTTTTGAAATGACACAAAAAATGATGAAAGAAATGTCATCTACTAAAAAAATGAAAAAACTTATGAAAGATATGAAATTTGACGAAGAGGATTTAAAGAAATTTGATGATCTTCCAAATACTCAAAACTTCAAAAAATAAAATTATAATTATTTGATTATAATTCTATTTATATAAATTTTAATAATACCTAGGGGGTGAATTTTTATGGTAAAAATAAGATTACAAAGAGTTGGAAAGAAAAAAGCTCCTTTCTATCATATAGTAGTAGCTGATTCAAAATCTCCAAGAGATGGAAAAATAATAGAGCAAATTGGAACTTTTGATCCAATGACAGATCCATCTACAATCAAACTAGATAAAGAAAAAGTTGAAACTTGGATAAAAAATGGTGCAAAACCAACTGATACAGTTAAAGCTTTAATTGAAAGAGCATCAAAATAGTTCATAACAGAGGAGTGATTTAGATGAAAGATGTACTAGAATTAGTAATCAAAAATTTAGTAGATAATCCAGAAGAAGTATCTATTAATGAAAAAACAAATGCTAAAGCAATTTGTTATGAAGTAAAAGTTGCTAAAGATGATATGGGAAAAGTTATAGGAAAACAAGGTAAAATGGCCAAAGCTATTAGAACTTTGATGAAATCTGTAGCTTTAAAAGAACATAAAAAAATTAATATAGAATTTTTGGATAAATAAAACTATGAATGATAAATTAGAAATTGGTCAAATTGTTAATACCAAAGGTTTGAAAGGCGAGGTAAAAGTTAATTCTTTTTCAGAATCACAAAATCGTTTTGAAACAATAGATACAATTTTATTAAAATTTAAAAGTGAATATAAAGAATATGAAATAGAAAAAGTTTCTTATAGTAAAAATCAAGTGGTATTAAAGTTAAAAGGAATAGATACAATTGAACAAGCAGAAAAACTTAGAAATATATTTATTTATATTTACAGAAGTCAATTAAATGAACTTCCTGAAGGAACATATTATATTGCTGATTTAATAGGTCTTGATGTTTGTTTAGAAAATGGAGAGAAAATAGGAATTGTTGATGATATTTTTTCTACAGGAAGTAATGATGTATATGTTGTTAAAGATGAATTAGGAAAACAAAAATTATTACCTGCTATTGATGAAGTTTTAAAAGAAATAGATGTAGAAAATGGTAAGATTATAGTAAATTTAATAGAAGGACTTTAATAAAATGAAGTTTGATATATTAACACTTTTTCCAGAAATGTTTGAGCCAATTAAACAAAGTATAATTGGTAGAGCAACCAAAAATAAAAAAATAGAAATTAATTTAGTAAATATAAGAGATTTCTCTAAAGATAAACACAAACATGTTGATGATACTCCATATGGTGGAGGAGCAGGGATGCTTATAAAACCAGATGTAGTATATGATGCATATAAATCTTTAGATATAAAATCTGCTAAAGTAATTTATTTATCTCCACAGGGAAAAAAATTAAATCAAAATATTGTTGAAAGATTATCAAAGGAAAATCATTTAATACTTCTTTGTGGTCATTATGAAGGCATTGATCAAAGAGTATTAGATGAAATCGTTGATGAAGAAATATCTATAGGAGATTATGTTTTAACAGGAGGAGAATTACCAGCAATGGTTTTATTAGAAAGTGTTTCTAGATATGTTGATGGAGTATTATCAGGAGATTCTATAAAAGATGAATCTTTTTCCAATGGTCTTTTAGAATATCCTCAATATACCAAGCCAGAAATATTTAATGATAAAAAAGTTCCTGAAGTTTTACTTTCTGGTCATCATGCTAATATAGATAAGTGGAGAAGAAATCAAGCTTTAAAAGTAACCTTGGAAAAAAGACCAGAACTTTTAGAAAAAGCTAATTTAACTGAAGAAGATAAAAAATTTTTAGAGAGTTTAAAATATAAAAGTTAAAAGAAGGAGGAAAAAATGGATATTTTAAAATCTATCGAGCATGAACAATTAAAAAATAAAATACCTGAATTAAAAATAGGTAACACAGTTAGAGTTCATGTTAGAATAAAAGAAGGAAATAAAGAAAGAATCCAAGTTTTTGAAGGTATTATAATAAAAAAACAAGGAGGAGGAGTAAACGCTACATTTACTGTAAGAAGAATATCTTATGGTGTAGGAGTTGAAAAAACATTTTTAGTACATTCACCAAGAATTGAAAAAATTGAAGTAGTTAGAGTAGGTAAAGCTAGAAGAGCTAAACTTTACTATTTAAGAGATAGAGTAGGTAAAGCTGCTAAAACTAAAGAAAAAATTGGTGCAAGAATAGAAAATAAAGAAATTGTTATTAAAGAGGAAATAGTTCCTGGTGAATCTGAAGTTGTTGAGACTGCTGAAACTGTAGAAGCTCCTGTAGCTCCAGCTGAAGAAGTAAAAAATGAAACTGCTGAAGAATAGTTAATAAAGGCGACCTTGGGTCGTCTGTTTTTTTTTGTAAAAATGTGTTTTGCAAATGTTGGGGCCAGATAAGAAGTATATATATTTATTTTTGTGGCTCACTCCCAACTGCGAACTAATTCTAAGAAATGGCTTGTTTGCCTGAGGGATTCCTTGAGGGTGGCGCCGTTTCTAAGAATTAGTAGCTTGTCGATCCCCACATTCGTTCGCTCACAAAAATAAATATATATACTTCTTATCTTACTCTATAAAAATTTTTTTTACTTCTTATCTTACTCTATAAAAATTTTTTTTACTTCTTATCTT
>CANRGN010000023.1 GCA_947630235.1 uncultured Clostridia bacterium | reverse complement strand
AGGGGGAATTTTTTTACTCATAGCTAGAAGCTTTCTAGAACCCCCTGTATAACAGGGGGTTTTCAAATACCAATAAAAAAGAGTATTAACAAAGTATAAAATTTGTTAATATTCTTTTTTTATTTAGTAGGAAAGTTCTCTATAGCTAGGCTTGAAAAAAGCATTGAAAGTAAGTGTTAATAAATTTAAAAAAAGATAAAAACAATCTACTTATTTAAAACATCTTTTAAAAACTTCCCAGATTCTGATAAATAATGCATAATATTTTTTTGATTTTTATAATCAGTTTTAATAATAGAAGAGGTATTAGGTGTATTACTAAAAGACCAATAAATCCAACTAATATTATTTTTATCTAAATAATCAACTCTTTTTTTAAATTCATCAAAATATAAATCACCATCACCGGTTTTATCAGTCATTCCAAATTCAGTTATTATTATAGGAAGATTTTTATTTTGCATTGCTTCTAGAGTTTCATTTAAATAATTTTCCAAATCTACAATATAAGTTCCAACATAATAATGACAAGAATATAGTATATTTTCATAATTTAAAGGATTTTCAATAACATCTGCAAATTTTGTGCACCAATGTGGAGCTCCTACTATTATAATGGAATCTTTATTATTATTTCTAATAATAGGGATTATAGTTTCAGCATAAGGTTTTATTGAATCATTCCAAGTAGTTTCAGTTCCATTGGGTTCATTACAAATTTCATATATAATATTTGGGCAGTTAGAATATTTTTTAGAATATTTATCAAAAAATTCTTTTGATTCTTCAATATATTTATTTGGATCTCCATCATTTAGAATGTGCCAATCAATAATTACATATAAATCTAAATCAATTAAATTATCTGTTAATTCGATAGTTTTTTCATATATATTATCTGGGTTAGAAATATATCCATTTTCTTCAGTATACATTGCAATTCTAAAGCAATTTATTCCAAAATTTTTTTTTAGATTTTTCAAATTATCATAAGTAAGCATATCAAAAGTCCATTGTATACCGAGAGCTACTTAAGCCTTTTAATTGAAATTTATTTCCATTTTCATTTACTATATCAGTATTTTCCACTTTAAGATATCCATTTTCAGAAGCATAAGATGATTTATTTATTGCTGAAAAATGATAATTAAAATAAAGAAAAAATCCAAGTATTAGTAAAAGAAGTAAGAAAATAATAACAAATATTTTTTTCATATTAAACTCCTTTTAAAAAGTATAATTCAAACGTAAAAAATAATCAATGAAAAATTATTAAATTTGGCTTATACTTGAAATCCCTATACAATCTATACTTTTTCATGTATTTTTGTAAACAAAAAAATATATAAACTTATTATTCTATAAAACTTTGAAAATCCGTAAAGATGCTTTAAGTAATATATATTTTAAGTAATTTTTTGGTAATTGTTTTTTTTATTAATTATATTTATAACTGACTAAGAAAGAAAAATGAGGAGGAAATCTATGGAGAAATCAAAAAAACTAAAAATATGCTTGATATCTGGCATGTTTTTAATTTTAGCAGTGCTTGCAGTGATAATTTGTTTGAAGCCCGGAACTACCACACTTTCCAGTGTAAAAGCAGATACGACAAATTTGAAGTCGAAATCTACTGTAGGTACAGTAAAAGTTAGGTATGTGGATACAGAAGGCAAAGAAATTGCAAAATCTGAAACTCAAACAGGTAAAATTGGAGAATGGTATACAAGTTCAAGGAAAGATATTCCTGGATATAAAGCATTTGGAGATGAGCCTTTAAACAAAAAAGGTTATTACTCTGAAGATGAGATTGTAGTTGAGTATGTATATCAAAACTATACTAGTGTTCAAAATGCAGTAGTAGGCGATAATAATGATATAACATTTTCTGTTGAAAATGAAAGAACATTAATGGAATATGATTTGTTGGTTGAAACTGTTTGTGGAAGTAAAAAAATTTCAGGAGCAGGAATAAAAGTTAGCAAAGATTTTGCAGAGATAAAAAATTCAGTATCAACAAATGGTGAAGTTTATGTTGGAACTGTAACAGTAAGAGATGAAAGTGAATCAATATATTCTATTGAAACTATAGGAACAGTAAATGGTTATCTAAGTAAACTTTCTTCAAGATTTGATGTAAAAGTAATTAGAAAATGGAACGAATCAAAAAAGAAATTTGAAATTACATTAGATTATGATAAAAATGCAGTTGGTGTATTAAAAGTTGAAGCTAATGATAAGAACCAAATAATTATTAAATTAGATTATGAAGAAGTTTTTGCAAATTATTCTATCAATTTAGAAACAAAAGATTTATCTACACAAGAAGCAATATTTGGTGCTAAATTTGAAGTAAAAGGATTAAATTCTTCTTTTAATAAAAAAGTTGAAATGGTAAATTCAGTTGAAAATGTAGGAAAATTTGAAATTTCAAATGAAACAGATGAGATTGAATATTATGAAATTAAGCAAATTGAAGCATCAAATGGTTATAGTCAAGTATTAGATAAAGAAATAGTAATAGGTGTAAAAAAAGTTTTTAATGCTAATGAGAAAAAATATGATGTTAAAGTTTTATATGATAATTCTTTAGGAAATGTTAAAGTTTCAATAGATGAAAACGGAGTTATAACAGTTGTAATATTATTTGAAAAGCCAGTTATAAAAGATAGTAAGCAGGATTTAGCTATTAGCTATTATCTAACAAAAATAAACGATGAAGAAATAGAAAGTAGACAGCCAGATATAACAAAAGGATTAAATAATATTATTGAAAAAGATGATTTTGTTTCAGTAAAAAATAGTGATAAATTAAATTTTACAGCTAGAGTATATAATAATAGCGATTCTGAAGTAAAAGGTGGAATAGTTAAAATTACATTACCAAAAGGGTTGATTTTTGATTTAAATAATCCAATAAATCAAGCAAATGGATGGAAAGCTTATATAGAATATGAATATGGAATATTAGAAGAAACACAAGATATGAGCTTAGCTGATGTTATAGTAAGTGAGAATTTAGTAAATCAAAATATAAAAGGAATAAACAATGATGAGATTTCTTATTTAGATCTTCAAGTTGTATTAACAGTTACAGATTCTAATATAAAAAATAAAAGAAACATAGTAGATATTGCTCAATTAGTTAGTGGATATGAAGATTCTAATTTAGATAATAATTTAAGTTTTGAATATCTATATGTAAAATATTTTGATTTGAATATTACAAAATTTATTGAAAAAGTAGATATAACAACAAATGGAAAAACAAAAACAAAAACAAGAAATGTAGGTTATGATAATAAAGATTCATTACCAAAGATTGAAGTTAAAGCAAAAGAATTAAAAAATACAGAATTAAAAATTACATATGGATTTAAAGTAGAAAATATAGGAGAGTTAGCCGGACTAGCACTAGAAATAACAGATTTCTTACCAAGAGGATTTACATTTAATGCATATGAAAATCCAGATTGGTATTTAGATGGCGATGTTTTAAAAACTTCAAGTTTGAATACAACTTGGTTAAATCCATCAGATAGTAAAATTATTTACTTAACTTTAGAAATAAAATTAGATGAAGAACATCTAGGTGAGAAAATAAATAAAGCAAAAATAACAAATTATTATGGTGACGGAGAATCAACAGATGTTACTGAAAGTAATCAATCAGGTGCTTCAATGATTGTTTCAGTTTCAACTGGTGCAATAGTGTATACAGGAATAATAGCTACAATGTCAGCTCTTATAGCAATAGGAATTGTTGTTTTGAAAAAATATGGAAGAAAGGAGTAAATGATGGGTACAAAAGTTAAAAGAAGTAAAATTTTAAAACTTTGCGTGTTGGCTGTATTATTATCGATTAGTTTGATTTTTGTGAATTTTAAAGTTTGGGCTATTGAGCCAGGGACAAGTCTGGCGGATCCTCAAACTGAAACAGATGAAAATGGAAATACTTGGATTTATACTTTAGTTGATGAGAATAATAAAACTGAAGGTGATAGTAACAATTTTCAATGCGTAAAAATAAATTCGCTAGAAAATTTTGGGAATAAAAATGGTGTATTAGAAATTCCAAGCGAAATTGATGGAAAAGAAGTTATTAGTGTTGGTAACGGACAAAGTAATATTCTTCAAAACTTGAAATCAAATGAAAGCACTAATGTAACTATTACAAACATAGAATTTCCAGACTCTGTAAAATTTATAAATAATAAAGCTTTTAGTGGTTTAACGACATTAACAAGTATTACAGGTTGGGATAATGTTACTGAAATAGGAAATAATGCTTTTAATGAATGTGATGGATTGACAGAAATTGTTTTACCAAATAGTTTAAAAACATTAGGACAATATGCATTTAGTAATTGTGATGGTTTAACAAACTTGAATTTTGATGATAACTTAGAAATAATAGACGATTTTGCTTTCGCAAATTGTACAGAATTAACAGGAAGTTTAACTTTTCCTGAAAAAGTGAAAACAATAGGAAATTCAGCATTTATAAATTGTTGTGATTTAAATGGTGATATTACTTTTGAAGGAGAATGTTTAGTATCAATTGGAAGTTATGCTTTTCAAAATTGTACAAAAATACATAAAATAATACTACCAAAATGTGTTCAAAGTTTAGGAACATCTGCATTTAATGGGTTAACAGATGTATGGATAGATGGTAATGAAGATGAATGTACTAGTGGAGCATCAACAGGATGTTTTGGAGTAGAACAAGGATTTATACATTATAAAGATGAAAAAATTAAAGTTGAAGCAGATGCTTTAGAAGGTATACAAATTATAGATAATACAACAGGAGAAGAATTTGTTCCTGGTAATTTTAATTGTGAAGATAAAATAGATTTAAAATTTATAATAAAAGATAAAAAAATTTATAATAATTTAAAATTATATGTTTCAAAAGAAGCAGATTTTCAACATAATGAAAATGATTGCTATGAAATAGCTTTTGTAAATGGAGAAGCAAATTATAAAATAGATAGATTATTAAGAGATTATGAATTTTTAACTTTAGATATTGCAGAAAACTTAGATTTATCTGTAAGAACTTATTTAGAAAAACATAATGATGTTACAGTAGAGGAAGAAAGAAAAGCTCATTATGAATTAGAAAATTGCGAAATAACGTATACTCATACAAAAGTACCTGTAACTGTAAAAACAGGTGATACTTTAGTTTATAAAATAAAAGTATACAACGAAGGAAAACAAGGTGCTTATGCTAAAAAAGTATTAGAATATTTACCAGAAGGACTTGAATTTAAAAAGAACAGTGAAATAAATAAAAAATATGGTTGGACACCTGTAAAAAATAAATCTGGTGTATATGCAACAGATTATTTGGAAAGTGAAAAAATTACAGGATATAATCCTTATGAAAATATTGATTCAAAAGAACTTGAAATAGAATGTATAGTAACAGCAGAAAAAGGAACAGAAATAAACAGATTAACAAACTTTGCAGAAATAAAAGAATCTTGTACAGCAGGCGATAATGCTTGTGTAGAAGATATTGATTCAGTTGGTGGAAATTTAAATGTTGAAGATTATTCAAATTATAAATATGAAGAAAGTAAAGCATCTAATTCTAATAGTTTTATAAAATCTGATGAAGATGATACAGATTTTGAAAATGTAGTAGTTTTAAGAGATGTTCCAGTTAGTTATACTATAAAAATTTCAAAAATTGATTTAGAAGATTATAAATTATTAAATGGTGCAAAATTTGATTTGATGAATGAAGATGGACAAGTTATACAATCTAAAGTAACAGTTGAAAATGGAGTCTTAGAATTTGATCAAATTACAACTTATGGAAGCGGAAAAGACATATATTATATAAACGAAGTAGAAAGCCCAGAAGGATATATAGATCCATTTGGACAAGTTATAAAAATAACAGTTATTAAGACAGTACATGAAGAGGAGAAAGAATCATATACTTTACAAGTTATATGTGAAGTATTAGAAACAAAAATAGATACAAGAATTGATGAAAATTCTTTAATTCCAATTTATACAAAAGAACAACTTGAAAAAGTAGGTTCTGGAGATAAACTTACAATAGAGGGAACAGAATATACATTAACAAAAACTAATAATTACAGGTTAATGAATGATATTGATATTTCTAAAGAAGAGTGGAAACCACTTCCTTCTATAGAAGGTATATTTGATGGTAATGGACATAAAATAACAGGATTAAAAATTACTGATTCATCTAAGATAGAAGTAACAAAAGATAAGAAAGAAAAAACAGAAACAGAAGCTTTAGAAGAAGGCGAAGAAGATGAAACAGAAGAAACTGAAAAAGAGTCAATAAACGTTGGTTTATTTGGTGAATTTTCAGGTATAATAACAAATTTAGAGTTAGATGATGTTGACATTGATATTGAATTACAAAAAGAAGATGAACAAAAACTAAAAGACCTTGAAGAGAAATATAATGATCCAAAAAATTCTTCAAACAAAGCACAAACATTAGAAGAAATAAACCAACTTCTAAGCAAATATCACATTGGTGGATTTGTTGGAAAAATGAAAGGTGGTTCAATAAAAGCTTCATCAATTGATGGAACAATTAAAACAACTTCAAATAATGTTGGTGGATTTGCTGGATATGCTGAAAAAGGATATTTAACCAAAATCACAGATTCAACAAATAATGCAAAAATAGAAACAGAACAATCTAATGCAGGTGGATTTATAGGATATTCATATTCAGCATTAAGCTTAGTAAATTGTACAAATAACGGAAAAGTAAATGCAGAAAAATATAATTCAGCAGGTTTAGTAGGTTGTTCAGAAGCAACAGATTATAAAGCAGATGAAAGAACAATAAATTATGATGAAGAAAATCATATTTTAGATTTAGTTATAGGAAATAATAAATATACAGGAAAATATTCATTAAAACTTGAAAAAATAGATAATTTAACTAAAGAACTTATAGATGGAACACATTTTACTATTTATAATGCAGATAAAGAAGCTATAAATAAATTAGAAAATGTGGAAGTAGAAGATGGTGTTTTAGATATAGGAACATTTGAAATAAAAGCATCAGGAGTGGATACATACTTTATAAAAGAAATTTCAACAATAGATGGATATGATTTAATAAAGGATTATATAAAAATAAATGTAGTAAAAACTTGGGATGGAAAACAAGGAGACTTCAAAGTTCATTTAGATTCATTTAATGTTGATACAGAAAAATTTGAAGAAAGTAAAGATACTTCAGCAAAAGAACCAACAAGTAAAACTGATGGAAATTATGATATTGATAGTAATAGTGGAGATAAAGTTTCATGGCTGGTAAATAAAGTAGTTGCAACAGAGTGTACAAATACAGCTGATATTACAGCAAAAGTAAATGCATCAGGAATTTTTGCTAAAACAAAATGTATAGTAGACATCGAAAAATCTACAAATACAGGAAATATCACAGCTAAGAACCATTCAGCAGGATTACTTTCAGAAGCTTTAAAAGTTGAAAAAGATGATGACAATACAAATATAATTATAAATGAATGTTCAAATAGTGGTAATATAGTTATTGAAAAAGTTGATTCAGGAGATACAGATATAGGTATAGGTGCAGGTTCTGCAAATACAGCTGGTATATTAGCAGATACTGAAGTATTTACTATAGTAAAAGGTACAAATAATTCAGGAAAAGTTAGTGGTCTAGCACAAACTTTAGGTGGAATTGTTGCTAATGCTAAAAATAGTATTGTTGTTGATAAATGTAATAATACAGCAGATGTTGTAGTTGATGAAAGTGGATATTCAGATTATGTTGCAGGTATTGTTGCAAGAAACTTAATTGCAGGTACAACTATGGATATTACAAATTCAACAAATACAGGAAATATAAAATCAAAACAAGTTGCTTCTGGAATTTTAGGTATATCATCTGCTGATAAAATCAAAATTTCAGATTGCAATGCTTCAAATTGTACTATTGATGGTAGTGGAATTGTTAGTGGTATTTTAGCATTTTCTGCTGGTAATATATATATAAATGGATGTAATACTCCAAATATACATTTAAATATAAATAATGGTAGTAACAGTTCAATAGGTGCTATTGTAGGGTTAGTTTGTGGTATATATACTACTGATTTAAGCGGTAATTCAAAAACATCTTCTCCTATAGTAGTTGATATAGAAGATTGCAAAATTCAAAAAATGCAACAAACAGGAAGTGCAGATGAAGTAGGCGGTGTTGTTGGAAAAATAATAAATACTAATACAATAGAAACAATAAAATTCAAAAACTGTAAAGTTGAAGATTCAGAAATTAAGATGCAAAGATTTTCAAAAGCTGGTATGTTATATGCAAATGCTTTATATTATAAAACATTAGATGTTGATAATTGTGATGTAATAAGTTCAAGTATAAGTTCTGATAATGGATGTTCAGAAGGTTCAATGTTAATAGGAACTTCTTATAGTACATCAAGTACAACTGATGGGTTATATACAAATGTAAATGATTGTGATATTATATCTTCTCATTTAAATGTTTCTGGAACATATAATTTTGGAAATATAATTTCATATTTAACTGGATCTAGTGGAAAGAATTCAATAACAATTTCAAATTGCAAAGTAAATGATTCAAAAATAAATACAAACAGTGCAGCTTTAATTGGAAATATAGCTGGTGCTTTATATGAAATGAACGATATTGTTTTTACAGATTGTGAAATTAATAATTCTCCGATTGAGTTAAAACAAGGAAGTCAAAATTATATAAGTTCTTGTATAGGTATGACAAAAACAAATAATTTAAAAGTTAAAAATATTAAAGTAACTGATTCAAGTATAGAAAGTCAAAATGGAGCAGGAGGTATTTTAATTGCAAGTTTAGATAGAGTAGGGTATGGTAGTAGTACAAATAGTGAAGTTACATTTGAAAATTGTAATTTAATTGATAATTCTATGATAATAGGTAATCCAAAAAATAGTTATAATCCTACAAGTAATGTTGGATTTTTGATGGGATATAATCAATTAAATACTGCTAATATTAAGAATATAGCAGTAAAAGGTGAAAAGGCAAAACAAAATGTGTTTGGTTATCAAACTGGTATTATAGGTTATACTACTCAACAAACTAATATAGATAATTTAACATTAGATAATTATAAATATTCTTATACAGGTTCTCAAGATAAATTGGCTGGTGTAGTTGGAATGGTGTCTTATTCTTCTTTAAGTTTAAAGAATTCAAAGATATCTAACTTAGATTTTGAAGCTCCATCTGGATCTGCTATATGTAATTGTAGTACAGATAAAGTAACTGTTGATAATGTTGAGGTACAAAATATAAAAATATCAACTACTAATGGATATGATGTTATTGGAGGATTAGTAGGTTTTACAAGTGGAGGATTAGATCTAACTAATTCAAAAATAGATAATATAGATGTTAGAACAAGTGAAACTGGTTCAAATAATATAGTTTCTGGTATAGTAGCTTATTCAGGAGGAGAATCTAATATATCTAATAATACTGTAACTAATATAAATATAGAGAATAAAAATAGATCTCAAAATCTATATACAGTAGCAGGTATTATTGGAATTCAAAATTCTAATTTAAAATATAATAATAACAATAATTCATATTTTACTTTAATAGGAGATAATTATATTGGAGGTATAGTAGGTATATTACCATATAGTATTATGGATACAAGCTCTAATGATAATAGTAAAAATACTTTAAAATACTTTACTTTGGAATCTAAAGGAAATAATTATAATCCTGCTGTAGCTGGTTTAGTTGCTATAGGAGGAAGTTTAAGTAAAATTTATAATGTAGATATTACAGATATAGATTTAAAAGCTACTTCAAATACAGCTAGAATTGGTGGTATAGCAGGTACTGCTAGATTAGAGTTACAAAACTGTAATGTCACAGATATAGATATAGAAAATAATCATATAGCAACAACAATTCCAGCAATACAAAGTTCATGTATAGGTGGTATAGCAGGAGTAAATATTAATAGTTCAACTAATTCAAGTAGTTTAAAAGTAGAAAATGCAACCATTGCTGGAACTGCTGGTTATGTTGGAGGTATTTATGGATGTTCTCAAAATAATGTTACAAATTCAAGTTTTATAGATGGAAATATAACGATATCTAACGAGATTTGCGCTGGTGGTATATATGGATATGATGATAATTCAACAATGAAGGCTACAGGATTAACAGTTGAAGAGGTAAATATTTCTGGTGAAAAAGGATGGATTGGTGGTGTATTTGGAAAATCTAAGTCCGGTATATCAGATGTGCATGTTCAACAAGCAAATATTAGTTTAACTAGTGAAGAAGGTGTTGTTGGTGGAATAGTAGGATTTGATTGTAACAATATTACAATATCTGATTCTGATGTATATTTTTCAACAATAGCTAATGTAAGTAAAGAGCCAACAAATAAAGAAAGATATAATGAACTTATATATCCAGCAGGAGGAATTGCAGGATTTTCTTCTGGAACTATTGAAAGATGCGATATATATGATTCAGAAATTAAGTCTACAGGAGATAACGCTTATGCAACAGGTGGTATAGTAGGACATGGATATAATTTCTCTAGTTCACCAAATGGAACAATATATACAAAAGTAACAGAATGTAACGTAGTAGGTTGTACAATAACAGGTAATGATGGCGTTGGAGGTATTGCAGGTGTTGCAGTTCCAAAAATTGAAAATTGTAATGTAGAATTAACAACAGCACAGTCAACAGAAGCTCAATCAGTTGAGCCAGTAGTTAAAATAGAAGGTAATGTTGATGGAAATGTTAACCAAAATCAAGAGACAGCTCCAGTGCAACAAAATATTTTAGCTGAACAAAATGTTGTTGGAAATATTTCAGTAGAAAATAGTAAATTACAAGAAAATAGCCAACCGCAAGAAAATGATATAACTAATAATTCAACTTCAAGTGAAGAACCTTCTACAAAAGAGGAAGAAACTGAAGAAGAAAAATCTCAAGAAGAAAAAGATGAAGCAGAAAAAGCTAAAGAAAAAAATAAATTACCTAATAATTTAGAACAAAATCAAGAAAATTCAAATACTGAAATTAAAACAGAAGTTGATGAAAATACAAAACCAGATGAAAGCGTTGTATCAGATGAAGTAGAATCAGAACCAAAAGCAAAAACAAATGAAACTGTTATAGAAGATGTTGAAAATGAAGAAAGAGATACAGCTAATGAAAATGATATAATGTCTCAAAACATTTCTGTTGAAAACGAAGATTCAATTGATGAAGTAAATGAAACAGAAATTGATACAGAAATAATTCAATCTGATATAATAACAGAAAATAGCGAAACAAATGAAGAAGATTTTGTTGATGGAAATACTGTAGATCCAACAGAACAAGCTTCAGAAGAAGCTACTCAAGATTCAACACAAAATTCAACACAAAATGTTCTAGAAAATAGCGAAGAAGATTCAATTGATGATGTTACAGAAGAAAAAACAGAAGATAAAGAAGATGAAGTGGTAGAAGATAGCAATGAAAATGAATCAAGTATAATTCCAGAAGATAACGAAAATGATGTAACAAGTGAAAAAGATAGCAAAATCGATGAAGAAGAAATTTCTGATGAAGCATCTAAAGAAGAATCTAGTGAAAATACAGAATCAGTACAAGAACCACAAGAAGTTGAGCAAAAAGTTGAAATGATTCCACAATCAACTATTGTAGATAACTTTATTAAAAATGACAATCTTCTTAATGCAACAACAAGTTCAATAGAAAGTATTGTTCCAAATACATTTGTAGAAGTAGTTGCAAAAGAAGAAAAAGAGAGTGAAGTAAAAGGAAAAATGTGTGTTGGTGGAATTATAGGATGTGGTGGAATATTATTTACACCATACATGTTCCCACTAGATCTTGATAATTGTACAGTAAGTGATACAACTGTTCAAGGAGAAACAGATGTTGATGATATTGTTGGTAAAAATAGTCAATTAAATTCAAGTTTATCTAATGCTACTGTTTTACCAGATGGTATTACTAAAGAAGATTTAAAAGATAAAGTAGATGGTTGTCAAGGTGAAAATTGTACTGTAATTCCTGAAAAGAAAGAAGAACCTTAATTTAAAAAATTAGACTAGAAGTTTAAATTGATAAAATGAAAGTAGACACAAAAATAATGTGTTTACTTTCATTTTTTTATTTAGAAGAAAGTTCTAATGCATTGCACACAATTTTTCCAAAAAAATATCACACTAATAAAGCAATATAAAAAATAAAACATAAAAAAATATCCTAATTATAAATTTGAATAAATTAACCAATAATATAAAAAAGCTATTTAATAAAATAAAAAATTATGATAATATAAAACAAAAGAGGGGATTTATGTGAATAGAGTTGGAAATAATGGAAAACATTCATATGAAAGAAAAAAAAGGTTAAGAGTCGATAGAATTATACTAGTATTAGCAATATTATTTTTTATTATTTATTTAATAAACAATATCGTAAATGAAGTTAAAAATAAAAAATCTAATAAATCAAAATTAGATTTCCAAAAAGTAGGAGTTATATCTACAGATTATAATATAGAAAATTTGCCAGATACTACAATATCTATGTCTGTTATTGGAGATATAATGTGCCATAATACTCAGTACAAAGATGCTTTTTCGAATGGAACTTATGATTTTTCTTATGTATTTGATGATATAAAATCTCAAATAGAATCTGCAGATATTGCAATAGGAAATCTAGAAACAACTTTTGCAGGTAGTGATATTGGATATTCTAGTTATCCAACCTTTAATACACCAGAAAACCTTGCAACAGATTTAAAAGAATTAGGAATTGATTTTCTTTCTACTTGTAATAATCATAGTTTAGACAAGGGATATGTTGGTATAGAAAGAACTATTGCACAATTGGATAATATCGGAATTCCACATACAGGAACTTTTAATTCTGTAGAATCTTCTAATCAAGTAGTAACTCTTGATGTAAAAGGCTTGAAAATAGCGTTTTTAGCATATACTTATGGAACAAATGGTATACCTGTTCCATCCGGAAAAGATTATTGTATAAATTTAATAAATAAAGATAAAATTGTTTCAGATTTAAATAAAGCAAAAGAGCTAAAACCCGATTTAATAGTAGTTCAAATGCATTGGGGAATAGAATATCAAACAGCTCCAAATAGTGAGCAAAAAGAACTTGCAGATTTATTATTTCAAAATGGAGCTGATATAATTTTAGGAAGTCATCCTCATGTTTTGCAAAGTATGGAAAAAAGGGAAGTAACTATTGCTGATGGAACTAAGAAGCAAGGTTTTGTAATTTATTCTTTAGGTAATTTTGTTTCAGGACAAGTAAAGGCTGGAACAAGGCAATCTATAATTTTAAACATTGTTTTAACAAAAAGTGGAAAAACAGGTAAGATAAATATAGATTCTGTGGATTACACTCCAATATATACATTTAAAGGTGCTCATTATAAAATATTAGATATGCAAAAAACAATTGAAAGTTTTAACAATGGTGATACTACATTTGGAAGTGGTACAATATCAACATTAAAATCTGAATTAGAGCAAGTAAAAAATAGAATGGGGGAAAAAATTGAGTAAAAGTTCTATTGTAAAAAAGCTTGAATTTAGCATTTATTTATAATATAATGTGGAACATAAGTGTAACAATCTAAGGAGGTTAAAATGCTAAGTTCAAATGGAGTTACTTTAAGATTTGGAAAAAGAGTATTATTTGAAGATGTAAATATAAAATTTACAAAAGGAAATTGCTATGGATTAATAGGTGCTAATGGTGCTGGAAAATCTACTTTTTTAAAAATTTTATCTGGAGAGATAGAGCCAAATAAAGGTGAAGTTGTTTTAGATAAAGGAGAAAGATTATCAATGCTAAAACAAGATCACTTTGCTTTTGAGGAATATACAGTAATAGATACTGTTATGATGGGAAATAGTGAATTATACAGTATTATGAAGGAAAAAGCTGCAATTTATGCAAAACCAGATTTTTCTGAAGAGGATGGAATGAAAGCTGCAAAGCTTGAGGAAAGATTTGCTGAACTTGATGGCTGGAATGCAGAAGCTGATAGTGCTAAACTTTTAAATGATTTAGGTATAGATTCAGAATTACATTATAAATTTATGAAGGAAATTGAAGCTAAAGACAAAGTTAAGGTATTACTTGCTCAAGCTTTATTTGGAAATCCAGATGTATTATTACTAGATGAGCCTACAAATGATTTAGATATAAAAGCAATAAATTGGCTTCAAGATTTCTTAATTGATTTTGATAATACTGTAATTGTTGTATCACATGATAGATATTTCTTAAATAAAGTTTGTACACATATTGCAGATGTTGATTTTGGAAAAATAAAAGTATATCCTGGTAACTATGATTTCTGGTATGAATCTAGCCAACTTGCATTAAAACAGATGAGAGAAGCTAATAAGAAGAAGGAAGAGAGAATAAAAGAGCTTCAAGATTTCATTGCTAGATTTAGTGCTAATGCTTCAAAATCTAAACAAGCAACTTCTAGAAAAAAATCATTAGAGAAAATTGAGTTAGATGAAATAAAACCATCAAATAGAAAATATCCTTATATAGATTTTAAACCAGATAGAGAATATGGAAAAGAGATTTTAGAAGTAAAAAATTTAAGTAAAACTTTAAATGGTGAAAAGATTTTAGATAATATTAGTTTTACTATAAAAAGAGATGATAAAGTTGCTTTATTATCTGATAATGAAATTGCAAAAACAGTTTTATTCCAAATTTTAGCTGGAGAATTAGAGCCTGATTCTGGAGAAATAATTTGGGGAACTACAATTACTAAAGATTATTTTCCAAAAGATAATAATTACTTATTTGATATGGATTTAAATATTGTGGATTGGCTAAGACAATACTCAAAAGATCCTGATGAAACTTATGTTAGAGGCTTTTTAGGAAGGATGTTATTTTCAGGAGAAGAAGCTTTAAAACAAGTTAAAGTTTTATCTGGTGGAGAAAAGGTAAGATGTGTTTTATCAAAACTAATGCTTTCAGGAGCAAATTTCCTAATATTTGATGAACCAACAAACCACTTAGATATGGAAAGTATTACAGCATTAAACGAAGGAATGCAAAAATATAAAGGAATATTACTATTTACATCACATGACCATCAACTTACTCAAACTGTTGCAAATAAAATAATAGATTTATCAAACAATAATGTAATAGTTCGTGAGTGTACGTATGATGAGTATTTAGAAGAACAAAATAACGCCTAAGGAGTTTGTATGGAGGAAAATCTTTCTAAGGAAATTTTTGAAAAAACAGAAGATAGTATATATAATTTATTAGGTCAACATATGGAATTTAATGGTTTAGAGCAAACTATGGTATATATGCATATGAGGGCCTACTTTATTGTACTTACAAAATTGTATATAAAAAAATTTGAAAAGAGTATAGATTTTGAAAAAGTTTTTACAAATTATAAATTATATATTTTAAATTATTACAAACAAAACAATCCTGGTATTCCAGATGTTTTATTAAAAGATTTAATGAATTCATTTGATGTATCTTTTCAGTTAATTGAAAGTTTAGAATTAAATGATGTATTAGACAATAATTTACTTACCAAATTTACAAGAGAGGTTTTAGAAAATCTTCATGCAATAATAGAAAGAAGAAGTAAAAGAGTAATTTCTACGAATTTTTATAAAAATGAGAATATATTTGTTGAAACAGGAAAAATTGTAAAAGAAATAATAAGAAATAGTTAGAATAATACTTAAAGAAAGAGGAAAAATTATGGATAAAATTTTTAAGAAAATTGCAGATGAACTTAATATTAGAGAATCACAAGTAGAAGCAACAGTAAAATTAATAGATGATGGAAATACCATTCCATTTATTGCTCGTTATAGAAAAGAAGTTACTGGTAATTTGAGTGACGAGATATTAAGAGAATTAGATGAAAGATTAAAGTATTTAAGAAATTTAGAGACTAGAAAAGAGGAAATTATTAGACTTATTGATGAGCAAGGAAAACTTACAGATGAGCTAACAATAAAAATTGCTGGTACAATGGTTTTATCTGAACTAGAGGATATTTATAGACCATTTAGACCTAAGAAAAGAACAAAAGCTACAATAGCAAAAGAAAAAGGATTAGAGCCACTTAGTGAAATTATTTATTTACAAAATGAGAAAAAAGACATTTATGAAATAGCAAAAGAATATATAAATGAAGAAAAAGAAGTAAATACAGTAGAAGCTGCAATAGCTGGAGCATGTGATATTATTGCTGAAAATATTGCTGATGATGCTGATTATAGAAAGAAAATAAAATCATTATGTTTTAGAGAGGCTGTTATTGAAACAAAACAAGCTAAAGAAGAACAGTCACCATATGAAATGTATTATGATTATAAAGAGGCAATACTAAAAATGCCAAGCCATAGAATTTTAGCTATAAACAGGGGAGAGAAGGAAGATTTTTTAAAAGTTAAACTTGTTAAACCAGAAGGTAAAATTTTAGATTATTTAAGAGGAAAGATAATTAAAGATAATAAAAGTCAATTTAATGAAATTTTATCAAATACAATAGAAGATTCCTTCAAAAGGTTAATAGAGCCATCTATTGAAAGAGAAATTAGAAATGATTTATCAGAAAAAGCTGAAGAACAAGCAATAAAAGTTTTTGGTAAAAATGCAAAACAACTTTTAATGCAACCACCTATTAAAAACATGACTGTTATGGGGTTTGACCCAGCATATAGAACAGGATGCAAAATTGCAGTTATAGATAGAACAGGAAAATTATTAGATACAACAACAGTATATCCTACAGAACCTCAAAATGATGTAGAAGGTGCAAAGAAAACATTAAAAGCATTAATAGAAAAACATAAAATAAATATGATTGCTATTGGAAATGGTACTGCATCTAGAGAATCTGAAGCTTTTGTATCAGATATGATAAAAGAAGTTCCAGGAGAAATTTATTATGCAATAGTTAGTGAAGCAGGTGCATCTGTTTATTCTGCATCTAAGCTTGCAACAGAAGAATATCCAGATATAAATGTATCTTTAAGAGGTGCTATTTCTATTGCAAGACGTTTGCAAGATCCTTTATCAGAGCTTGTAAAAATTGATCCTAAAGCAATAGGAGTAGGTCAATATCAGCATGATGTTAATCAAAAGAAATTGAGTGAAAGCTTAACAGGAGTGGTTGAAGACGCAGTTAACTCAGTTGGAGTAGATGTAAATACTGCAACACCATCACTTTTATCTTATGTATCTGGAATAAATAATACAATTGCTAAAAATATAGTTAAATATAGAGATGAAAATGGGGAAATCAAAGAGAGAAAAGAATTATTAAAGGTTCCAAAACTTGGTCAAGTTGCTTATAAGCAATGTGCAGGGTTTATTAGAATAATTGATGGAAAGAACCCATTAGAAGTTACTGGAGTTCATCCAGAAAGTTATGAAGTAGCAGAAAAGTTATTAACAAATTTGGGATATTCTGTGGAAAACTTATCTGATAAAAATAAATTATCTGAAATAAAAGAAAATTTATCTAAAGTAGATATTTCAAAAACAGCTGAAGAATTAAATGTAGGAACACTTACTTTAAAAGATATTATAGATGAAATATCAAAACCGGGTAGAGACCCTAGAGAGAACATGCCAAAACCAATACTTAGAAGTGATGTTTTAAAATTTGAAGATCTTCAAGAAGGAATGACTTTAACAGGAACAGTAAGAAATGTAATAGATTTTGGAGCATTTGTTGATGTAGGAGTAAAACATGATGGCTTGGTTCACATATCACAAATGGCAGATAGATACATAAAAAATCCTTCAGAAGTAGTTTCTGTTGGAGATATTGTAAAAGTTAAAGTTATTGGAATAGATAAAGAAAAACAAAAGGTTAGTTTATCTATGAAAATAAATGAATAAACTAAAAATGCAAGTGAAATTGATAATTTCACTTGCATTTTTTTAAAACTTATTTTGAATTTCTAATATTTTATCATATTCATTATTTAATATATCTAAAAATACAGTAGCAATTTTAGGATCAAATTGACTTCCTGAACATTTTACAAATTCTTCTTTTACAATTTCAATAGGAATAGCATTTCTGTACGAACGTTTTGAAGTCATTGCATCAAAAGTATCTGCAACTGCAGCTATTCTTGCAAATAAAGGAATTGCTTCACCAGCTAGGCGCTCAGGATATCCTGTACCATTGTATTTTTCATGATGGTGATAAACAATAGGAATAATATCTTTAAATATAGTAGCGTTTGATAAAATGTTTTTACCAATTGCAGGATGATTTTTTATTTCAGAATATTCTTCATCTGTTAATTTTGACTCTTTAAGCAAAATAGAATCTGGAATTCCAATTTTGCCAATATCATGGAACAATCCACCAATCCTTAGAATTTTTAATTCTTCGTCAGAAAGTCCAAGTTTTTTTCCAATAAGAACAGAATATTCTGCAACTCTTTCTGAATGGCCTCTAGTATAAACATCTTTAGCTTCAACAGTCATTCTAAGTGTTTCTATACTTTCTAAATAAGCTTTTTCAAGTTGTACTTGAGAATCTTTTAATTGTCTATTTATTTCTTTAATAACATTCATTTGTTCAATTGATTTAATAGCTGATTCAATAAGTAATAATAATTGATCAAATTTGTCACTTTTTTCACAATAACCTTGTATTGATAATCTACGGATAGTATCAAGTGGAGGAGCTAAATCCTTTTGACCTGTAAGTAATAGTATATATAATTCTTTATTAAATTTTCTTATTTCTTCAACTACTTGATCACCATGTATAGGAGACATCAAAAAGTCTAATAGCATTAAATCATAATGTTCGTTTTTTATCATTTCAATTGCTTGCAAAGGATCTGTTACACCAGTTAATTGATAACCAGATTTTTTTAAAAATACTTCTAAAGATTCAACGATCCCTTTTTCATCATCAACAGCTATTATTTTATATTTGTGCATAGGTGATTCTAATAATTTTGATTCTGAAAGTCTCATAAAAATCTCCTTTTATATATTAAATATATACTTTTAATAATTATCCCTTTAATTTGAAAATAAGTCAATAGTTGTCAAAAAAATTAAAAAAATTTCCCTTAAAATTACTGTGGACCCAGAGGGAGACCCAGAGGGACGTAGCAATTGGGCCAAAACCGAGAAACTATGAGTATCTTGGTTTTGGCCCAATTGCTACGTCCCTCTGGGTCTCTCTCTGGGTCTCCTTCTGGGTCCTTCCCTCTCGGTCTTTTGCCCGTTTTTTTATTGATCAGCTTTAACAGTAAAAACTGGAAGTGAAATAATAAATGTAGTTCCTTTCCCTTCAGCAGTTTCATAAGATAAAGTTCCTTTAAATTGAGCTTTTATGTTTGATGCTGACATAAATAATCCAAGGCCAGTTCCTTCTTTTCCTTTTGTAGTAATCATCTCTTTGAATAATTTTTTTTGAACTTCTTTTGGAAGTCCTGGTCCATAATCTTTTACTCTAATTTCAATAGTATTAGTATATTCTATGTATTTAGCAGATAAATCTATAACTTGATCTGTTTTTCCCATGCTTTTATAAGCATAAATTGCATTTGCTATTAGGTTATCTATAACTTGAACCAAACCATTCATGTTTCCAGTTAAATTAATATTTTCTGGAACTTCGTTTGTTGTGTAAAGATTTACAAAAGAGTGTTTTAAATCATGCTTCATTAAAATTTCAACATGTTTAAATACCTCCGAAATTTCAAAATTACCAAAAGAATTTTCTGAAAAAGCAACAGCTTGTCCTTTAACTGCAGTAATGATGTCAGACATATATTCTAAATGCCCTTTTAATTTATCAATCCATTCTTCTATATCGGTTCCTATAGAATACATATCTTCTTTAGTAACTTGTGGAGAATCAATAGAAGCCTTATACTCATAAACTAAATCTTTTATAGCTTCAAGTCCACCTGCAATAGAGAAGATAGGCGTTTTTAAGTTATGAGATATACCACCAATCATTTGCCCAAGAGATGCCAAACGTTCTCTTTCTATAAGCATTTCTTGGTTATTTTTAATTGTTTCCATATCTTGAATATGTTGAGTAATATCTTTAAATAATATAATACATCCAAGATATTTATCTTGTGATACTATATCAGAAATTTCTATTGTAAAAGTTTTATTTATTTTTGCAAAAGTTTCATTAAATTTTTGTGTTTTTGATGTAGTATATGCTTTTTTAATATTGTTTGAAAATTTGGTAAAATTTATTTTATATTCAGATTTATTTAAGAAATCAATTATATTTTTCTTTCTTATTTCAGATGCAGTTAATTGAAATGTTGTTAAGAAAGTTTTATTAAAATCTGTTATAATATTTGAATTATTTATAACAATATATGAATCTGAAATTCTATCAACTATTTTTTGAAGAGCAATTGGTGAAACCTCTAAAAAGTTATATTTAAACATTGCTATAGCTAAAAAGAATAGTGTAAAAGAAAAGCAAATTGGTGTTACATATATTGTCATAGGAATTATTTTAAATGTGCCTAATATATTGGCAATTACAGGAATTGATAATCCTAATACAATTAGTAAAGATTGTTTTGAGAAGAATCCTGAATTTTTTATAGAAAATTTTAACAAATAAAAAATTCCTAAAAATAAAAATGTATATTCGTATATGTAGTGAATATATGAATATGGTCCAACAACAGTATCTTCTAAATATATAGAATATTTTTTATAAAATAGGTGATGAAAATCATTTGTCCAAAGAACTAGCAATGTTGTTATAGGGAAAATAAATAATAATAAATAGCGTTTCTTTAATTTTATAGTAGTGTTTGTATATATTTTTCCTATAAAAAGGATTGCAATTGGCAAGAAACATGTTCCTATATATACTATATAATCAAAGTATATTGGAGGAATGTTAAAGCTTTTACTAAAAAGAATTTGTAAAACTAAACCTATACAACATATTATCATTAAATAGATAGTTGCTGACCAAACTCTACCTAATTGTGAATTTCTCTTTTTATTTATATACTTTTTTATAAAAAGTAGAAATAATATTGATAATATTAATAATACTAAGTAAATATTCATATTACCTCCTAAAATTTATATATATTATTTAAAAATTTCAAAAATTTTGTAATATACTCTTCATTAATATTTGGCCAATTAAAGTTTAAAGATTCTAAATATTTATTAGAAAATTCACAAGAGGTTTCTATTTCTTTTTCATAATTTAATTTACCATTTTTATCAAAGTCACTTACAATTCCATTTAAGTTTGAAGAGGATATATTTGATTTTATCATTGAATCTATAATATTTTTAAATTCAGAATCAGAAATTATATTTATTTTGTAATAATTTTTTTCAAATATTTTCAAAAAATCTTTTACTAAAATAATTTTATCGTCATATAAATGAAAAATTCTATTATTTGGTTGATTATGAGTTAATAATTTAATTATAGCCCTAGAACAATAATCTACAGGAGTAAATTCTAAACCATGTTCTGTAAAATATTTTGGAATATTTCTAATTCTAATAAAAGAAAGTAATCTATTTATATAAGCATTTTCTTCGATATTTTGTTGAAAATGACCATCGGAATATCTTCCCATTAAATTTCCAATTCTAAGAATATATGCATCTAAACCATTATTAATTTCTGATAGTATAAGTTTTTCTGCTTGGAATTTACTTTTTACATATACATTATCAAGTAATTGATTAATAAAGAAATTATTTTCTTTAAATTTATCTATAGGAATATTTAAAGAGTTATCTGTATTTTCGTTAATTTTATTTCCTGAAATACTAATAGTTGATACATGATATAAAGTTTTAGAATTATTTTTGCAAAAATCTATTAAATTTTGAACTCCATCTACATTGATTTTTTTATATAATTCATATTTTCCAAAATGAGAAACCTTTGCTGCGCAGTTTATAATTGCAGAAGTATTATTATTTATCATTTCATAATCTTCATTAGATAATCCTATGTTAGCAAGTGATATATCTCCTTTGATAATAAATATTCTTTTGTTAAATAATTCGTCTAATTTATTATCAAAATAATAATGTAGTTTATTTAAAAGCTTCTTTTCTAAAGATATACCTTTTTCAGGTCTTAATAAACAATACACATTTCCTTTTTCATTTTTTAAAAATTCTTCTAATACATGTATTCCTAGATAACCAGTAGATCCTGTTAATAAAATATTTCCAACAGATTTTTTATTTATTGAAGATGGAATTTTTGTATAGTTTTGAATATATGTATTACAATTTAATAAATCTACTGTATCAGTTAATGATTCTACAATATTATTTATATTATTAATCTTATCTGTTATTTCTTGAACTGTAGGATTAAGAAATATATCAGCATAAGAAATTCCTTCAGTAAATTTCATAAGTTCTATTTGAAGGTTAATTGCAAGTAAAGAATCGCCTCCAAGTTCAAAGAAATTATCTGTAATTCCTATTGAAGATACATTTAATAAAGATTCAAATATTTTTAATATTTTTTCATCTAATTCATTTCTAGGTGGAACAAAATCATTTTTGATATTTTCAATATTTGGAGTAGGTAATAATTTTTTATCTATTTTTCCGTTAGAATTACATGGAAACTCATCTAAAATTTCGAAGTAATTCGGAAGCATATATTTTGGTAAAAATTTTCTTAAGTGTTCTTTTAATTTGTTTATAGAAATTTTATCTTTTACTGTTATATATGCAATAAGATATTTTCTATTATTTGTATCTGTTTGGGCTAAAACCATAGCTCTATTAATATTAGGAAATTCTTGTATTTTATTTTCTATTTCTTCTAGTTCGATTCTATGCCCAGATATTTTTATTTGTGAATCTTTTCTACCAATAAAATTAATAGTTCCATTTTGATTCCACTTTGCAAAATCTCCTGTTTTGTATAAATATTTGCTTGAAGTATCAATTGTATTTGGCATATAATTATTTTTTTCTACTAAACCTATATATCCATTACCAACTCCTGCACCAGTTACATATATTTCACCTGGCACTCCAATTGGTTGAAGTTTTTTATCTTTATCTAATATATATATATTATTATTGTATAGAGGTTTTCCAATAGAAACAAAATTATTATCTTTGTTATCATATTCATAATTGAACGCAGTTGTACATATTGTAGTTTCCGTTGGTCCATATCCATTTATTATAATAATATTAGGATTTAAGTTGAAATATTGATTCAATGTACTCTTTCTAATGCTTTCAACTCCTACTAAAAGTTTTTCAATATAAACTTTTTCATTTTTTAAAATCATATACACTTCATTTAAAATATTAGGAGGAATATATAATCCTGTAATTTTATTATTTTTAATGTAATTTGTATAATTTATTATATCATGAATAACTTCTTCATTATATAATACTAATTTTGCTCCATTTAATAATGGTAGAAAAATTTCCCAAATACTTACATCAAAAGATATATTAGTTGATGCTAAAAATGTATCTTTATTAGATATATTATTTTTGTAATAATTATTAAAAGCGTAAATAAAATTAATCAAATTAGAATGTTTTATTTGAACTCCTTTAGGATTACCAGTAGAACCAGATGTATAAATAATATATGCTATATCATTAGTATCAATATTTTCTGTAATTGTTTTTTCATTATTTTTTAATTCTTCAAAATTATCTATAATAATTTTTTTAATATTTGAATTTAGGTTGCTTTTTAGATTAGAGTTAGTTATAACAACGCTAGTATGGCTATTTTGAATTATATAATCTAATCTATTTTTTGGTGTTTCAGAACACAGTGGCATATAAATAGCACCAATTTTTAATATAGCCCATATGCTAATTATTAGTTCTATAGATCTATTTAAATAAACATTTATTATATCTCCTTTTTTTATGCCATTATCAATAAGTAATAGAGCTAAGGAGTTTGATTTATTATCTAATTCTTTATAGGTAATATTTTTTCCGTTAAATTCTACTGCTACATTATTAGAATTTTCTTTTACAATATTTTTAAAAATATCAACTAAATTATTTTCCATTGGAAAATTAGTATCTATAAAATTAAATGATTTTATGATTTGATTTTTTTCAGTATTATTTAAAATATCTAAATCACTAATTTTTGTTTCTAAACCATTTACAATATTTTTAACTAATTCAATATAGTGATTTGACATATTTACTATAAAATCTTTTGTAAATAAATTTGTACAGTATTCAAGATTAAAAGTTAACTCATTATTTTCAGGTATAATTTCTATAGATAAATCGAATTTTGAAATATTAGTATCAGGTATATAATATTTAGCTTTTTTATTATTAAAAATAAAGTCATCTTTTCCATTATTTCGATATGTAAACATCGTATCGAATATAGCGTTTTTACTAGCATCTCTTTCAATTTTTAAATCCTTAATTAATTCATCAAATGGATAATTTTGATGTTCAAAACAGTTTAAGCACTTTTCTTTAACTTCTTCTAAAAAGCTTTTAAAAGTTTTTGAAGAATGAATTTTTTTCCTTATTGCAAGTGTATTTACAAACATTCCAATAATATCAGTAAATTCTAATATATCTCTATTTGCAATAGGTGTACCAATTACTATATTTTCTTGACCAGTATATTTATATAGTAAAATATAATATGCAGATAATAAAAACATATAAGGAGTAACTTGTAATTGTTTAGATATATCTAAAATTGATTTTGTTAAATTAGAGTTAAATTTATTGTAAACTTTAGCTCCATTATAGCTGAAAACCGAAGGCCTTGTAAAATTAGTAGGTAAATTTAATGTTGGAATTTCATCTTTAAATTCATTTAACCAAAATGCTTTATTAGTTTCATATTTTTCTGATTTAGAGAAATCATTTTCATATTTTATAAAATCTGTATAAGTAAATTTTTTATTAGGTAAGATTTCTCCATTATATAATTTACAAAATTCATTAAGTAAAATTTGCATAGAAGTACCATCTGATATTATATGGTGCATATTTAGTAATAACATTGTGTGATTTTCTTCTAAGTAAAGTATTTCAACATTTAGTAAAGGTGCTTTAGTAAGGTTAAATTTTTTATTAAATAATTCTACTTCATGTTCAATATCGGCATAAAGTATTTCTTTTTGATTAATTTGTAATTCTAAAAATGGCAATACTTTTTGATAAAGTTCTCCATCAATTATTTGAAAATAGGTTCTAAATGATTCGTGACGAGCAACTATTTTATTAAAAGTATCACATATTTTATTGAAATCAAGTTTTTCAAAAAATTCAATTCCACCACAAATATTATATACACATAAATTTGGATTCATGTTGGAAGTAGAAAAAATTCTTTTTTGAGCTCTAGATGCAAGATAATAGTTTGATTCAGTTGTGGTTTGAATATTATTAGAAGATTTTTTATCTATTTGTTGTATAAAATCAGATAAATCTTTTATAATACTATTTTCAAAAACATCTTTTACTGTTAATGAAACTTTTAATTTATCATATAATTCATTAATCAAGGTCATTATAGATAATGAATCCATTCCTAAATCAAATAAATTATCTGAAATGCTAATATTTTTAATATTCACTATATCAGAAATTATTTTAATTAATATTTCATCTGTAGCTTCTCTAGGTAACGTAACATTTTTATTTTCTTCAATAATTGGCATAGGAAGTGCTTTTCTATCAATTTTTCCATTTATAGTTAATGGAATAGAAGCTATTTGGATAAAATAGCTAGGTATCATATAAACAGGTAATTTTTTTGCCAAATAATTTCTTATTGTTGAAGGATTTATTTTATTTTTTGAAACTATATAAGTAACTAATTTTTTTTCATTACCATTTTCAATTATTTGAGTAGTACAATTTACTATATCATCAGATTTTAATAATATATTATTAATTTCTTCTAATTCAATTCTAAAACCTCTTATTTTTACTTGATTATCTATTCTGCCTAAAAACTTTATAGTTCCATTTTTGTTCCATACAGCCATATCTCCAGTTTTATAAATTCTTTCTTTAGAAAAAGGACTTTTTATAAATTTTTCAGTGGATAGATCTTTTCTATTTTGATATCCGTCAGCAATGCCATCACCACCAACCCATAATTCACCTGGGACACCGATAGGTTGAAGTTTCCCATTTTTTGAAACAATATAGCAGGTTGAATTAGAAATAGGATTCCCTATTGGTATATAATCATTATTACTATTTTTTACTTGGAAAAATGAAGATATTACACCATTTTCTGTAGGGCCATAAGCATTTACTAAATTTAAATTAGGATTGTTTTTAATTACTATATTCATATGTTTTGCAGATGCAGCTTCTCCACCAGTTACTAGGTTTTTTAATTTTGAAAACATTTTTGGGTTAATTTCAGAAAATTTATTAAATAAAGATGTGGTTAATAAAATAGTAGTTATATTATTATTATATAAATAATCGGAAAAAATTTTAGGGTTTAATAAAGCATCCTTTTTTAATAAGTGAAGTTGGCCACCATTTAGTAAAGCACCCCATATTTCAAATGTACTTGCATCAAAAGCTATTGTTCCAATTTGTAAAACTATATCTTTATTTGTAAAGTTTATATAATTTGTATTTTTTACTAATCTAATAATATTTTTATGTAATAATCTAGCTCCTTTTGGATTTCCTGTTGTACCAGAAGTGTACATAATATAAGCAGGACAGTTTTCTAAAATATGTACATTAAGATTATTAGTATGTTTTGAATAAAATATATTACTAGATAATTCAATATTTATAAAACAATTTGAGTTTATTTCAGAATAAAATTCTGTTTTTGATAATATAAATTTTAAATTTGAATCTTTAATAATATATTCTATTCTTTCTTTAGGAAATTGAATATCAAGAGGTAGGTAAGTTGCAGAAGATTTAAGAGTAGCTAATATTGATATTATCATTTCTAAAGATTTATCAAAAAGAATTCCTATTACATCTCCAGATTTTACTCCTTTTTCAATTAAATATTCAGCAAGTTGATTAGATTTTTCATTTAATTCTGTATAAGTTAATTTTTTTCCTTCAAAAACGATGGCTATATCATTTGGATGTAAAATAACTTGTTCTTCAAATAATTCCACAATTGTTTTATCAGAAGGATAATCTGTTTTTGAATTATTAAATTCATTTAAAATTTGGTTTCTTTCATCAGGAGTAGCAATTTCCAAATCTTGAATATTTAATTCAGGGTTTGCTAATATTTGATCAATAATATAATTTAATCTGTTATTAAGTGCAATAATATCTTGCTCATCATATTTATCAACTTTATAATCATAAGAAATATTTAATTCTCCAGTATTATCTAAATCAAATAAATGTATATCGATATCATCTGCACAATTTCCATTAAAATTCCAACGAGTTTCATAAGGAATATTATAATCTGTATTTGTTTTAGTTATTTGATATGATAAAACTATATTGTATAAATTAGGGATTGATGGATTAGCTTTTCTTATATTTTCTAATATTGTTTGATAAGAATATTTTTGATGACGAAGTAAACTCATTGATTCAGTAGCTATATTTAATAACAATTCTGAAATTGTTGAATTTTCTTTAATGTTAATTCTTAAAGGTGCAACATTTATAAACATTCCTGATGTATTTTTTTCACTATAATTTGTTCTGTTTAAAATAGGTGTACCTATAACAAAATCGTTAATTTGATTAACTTTATACATATATATTGAAAGTGTTGACATAAATAAGTTGAATACTGAAATTTTTGTACTTGAACAAAAGTCTAAAATTTTTTTCATTTTAGATTTATTTAAAATATAAGAATAACGTATTGATTTAAGAGAAAAATTTGTTGAATCTTTTTTTGTAGATGGGATTGAAATAATGTTAGGTAAATCTTTAAATTTTTCTTCCCAATATTCTTTATCTAATTGATATTTTTTTGAATTAAAATAGTTTATTTCTGAAAAAATATAATTTTTATATGTAGCTTTTTTATCAATTTCTATTGTTTGATTATTTGTTAAAGCAGAGTATTGTTGAAATATTTTTTGACAATTAATGCCTAAAGTAATAGCATCAGAAATTATGTGGTGTACGTTTACAATATAGCCACATATATTTGAATTTTTTACTTTAAACAATTTATATTCAAATAATTCTTTATTAATATTAAATACTTTTGATAAAGTCTTTTGTTCTAAACTTTTTATTTCTTCTTTTGAATTTAATTCAATAATTTCAAATTGTTTTGGTTTATAATTCCCAAAAAATTGTTTTAAATTATTATTTTCTTGAACAAAATGTAATTTAAAATTATCACTTTGCTCAATTACTAGATTTATAGCTTTGTTTAGAGTACGGAAATCTAATAATTCTGAAACAATAACAGTACCACAAATATTGTTTATATTAGTATTTGAGTAAAATTGTTCAGTAAGCCAAATTGATTTTTGTGGAGCTGTTAAATTAAATAATTTTTTCTCCATAAATTTAAACTTCCTTTTTCTTTTTTATTTTATTATACAATAAAAATTATACATGTAAAAATTGGTAAAGTCAAGAAATGATAAAATAAAGCTTTTTTTGGCAATTTAATTTTTAGAATATTTTTGAAAATTTTGGAAAAAATAATTCAAAATAATTTAGGAGAAATTTTGATATGTATTATGAAAACAAAAAAGAAAAAAAGATTGGAATTGCTTTAATTTTAGTATTTTTACTTATAATTATTTTACTTCTTTTAAATTTAACTTTGAAAACAGATGGAAATTTAACATCTGATAATTATGAAGTTACAAAAACTGCTATAGAAGTTGAAGACGAAGAAATAAATGTAGAAGATTTTATAAAAAAAGCAACAAAATGTGTTGTGGGAATATCAAAACTTGAACAAAATGGTACATCAATTTTTTTAAATAATGTTACTAACGTATTAGGTATAGGTAGTGGTGTAGTAATATCAGAAGATGGTTATATATTAACAAATGAACATGTATCTGGAGAAAAGTATAGTAATTGTTATGTAACTTTAGAAGATGGAAAAACCTATAATGGCTCTGTTGTATGGTCTGATTCAAATATTGATTTATCAATTATAAAAATAGAGGCTTATAAATTAGATTATATGGAACTTGCTGATTCAGACAATATTTTTTTAGGACAAGATGTATATGCAATAGGAAATCCAGTAGGGTTTGAATTTCAAAGAACTGTTACAAAAGGAATAGTAAGTGGTATGAATAGAACTTTAAAAATAGAAGATAATGAAAACTCAGAAAATAGTGTATATATGGAAGATCTTATTCAAACTGATAGTACAATTAATGAAGGTAATAGTGGGGGACCATTAATTAATGATAAAGGAAAAATAATAGGAATAAATTCTGTAAAATTAACTTCAGCAGAGGGAATGGGATTTGCAGTTCCTATAAACATTGTAAAACCAATTTTAGAAAAATTATTTAAAAATGGAAAATTTGAAGAAGCTTATTTGGGTATTTATGGTTATGATAAAGAAGTAATACCATATTTAGAAGATGATATAGAAATAGAAAATGGAATTTATGTTGCAAAGGTGGTTATAGATGGGCCAGCATTTGGATTAAATATAAAAATGGGAGATATTATAACTAAAATAGATAAATATGAGGTAAATAAGATGAGTGAGTTAAAAAGGTATATATATGAAAAGAAACCAGGAGATGTTGTAAAACTATATATAAAAAGAGGAAATAAAGATATTGAAACTGATGTTACTTTAACATCAAAATAATTTTTTTTCAGTAGAAAAGTTCTCTGTAATAATGCTTAATAAAAGCATTAAATTTATAAAAAATATTTATTTAAAATATCTAAATTTATACTTGAAATCATATATAAGTGATGATATAATAACTTAAATTTTATAGATAACACAAAAGATACAATTCCAATAGAGGAACTGTATCTTTTTTTATTGGGAGAATGTAATGGAAGAAATAGATTTAAAAGAGATTGTACAAGCTTTTTGGGAAAAAAGATTTCAAATAATTATAATAGTTTCAGTTGCAATAATTATAGGATGTATATATACGTTAAATTATGTTACGCCTATGTATAAATCATCAACAACTCTTTTATTAGGAATAATAAATTCATCTGAAGAAACCCAAACTGTTGTCTCTGACAAGCAAAGAATTACACAATCAGATATTTCAATAAATGCTAGTTTAGTTTCTACATATAGTGAATTAATTAAAAGTGAATCTCTTATAAAAGAAGTTAAAAATAATTTAAATATAAACATTTCAGAAGCAGAGCTTAGAAGAAGTGTTTCTGTTAAAAGAGTAGATGATACAGAAATTATAGAAATTACAGTAACAAATGTAAATCCTGGAATAGCATGTGAGGTCGCAAATGAAATTGCAAAAGTTTTTGGAGATAAAATCGAAGAAATTTACAAAATAAGCAATGTTTTCATTATTGATAAAGCAATACCAAATAATTCTCCTTATAATATAAATCATTTTAAAGATATAATGCTATTTACTATTATTGGAATTATAATTTCAGTACTTTACATAGTAATTTATAATTTATTAGATACTACAATAAAATCTAGTACTGATATTGAAAATTTAACTAATTTAAAAAATCTAATTTCAATTCCATATACAAAAAATGATAAAATTGATTTAATTACATATGAGGATAGTAAAGCTGTTGTTTCAGAAATTTTTAGAACATTAAGAACTAATGTACAATTTTCTAGTATTAATGATAAAAAAACAAAAACATTTTTAATAACAAGTTGTTTTCAATCTGAAGGAAAAAGTTATATTTCTTCAAATTTAGCTATTACATTTGCACAAGCAGGAAAAAAGGTTATACTAGTAGATTCAGATATGAGAAGAGGCAGACAAGCTAAGATATTTAATTTTCCAAACGAATTAGGGCTTTCAAATTATATATCTAATTTAGATTCAAATGGAATTGAAATAAATTATGATATTTCTAATTTTATAAAAGAAACAGAAATTACAAATTTAAATATAATAACTTCAGGAAATGTGCCACCTAATCCATCTGAATTATTAGCTTCACCAAAGGTTTCAGAACTTATTTATGAATTAAAAGAATATTATGATATTATTATATTTGATGGTGCTCCAGTGTTGCCAATAACAGATTCTTTAATTTTAACTAGATTATTAGATTCTACAATACTAGTAGCAAGATATAATAAAACTAAAAAAGATGATATAGTAAAAGCAAAATCTAATTTAGAAAATGTTGGTGGAAATGTAATTGGTACATGCTTAAATGCAATTAATACAAATTCTAATTCTGGAGATTTAAATTACTATTATTATTATGGAGAAGATGACGATAAACCTAAAAAAGATATTATAAATCAAAATGTGAAAATTGTAAAAAGATCAGTAAAAAAACTAATGAAATTACCAAAAATAAATAGAAAAAATAAAATTAGAATTATCAAAGAAGTTCAAATAAAAACAGAAAAACCTAAAGTTAAAGATGTTAAAAGAGAAAAAAATGAAATTATAGAGCCTGTTATAAGAGAAAATAGAGAAATAAATAATAATAGTTTTAAAAACGAATTTTTAAGTGATGATATAGTAAACTCAAAAGAAAAATTAAGAATAGAGGAAGAGGCAAGACAAGAAGAACTTAGAAAACAAGAGGAAATAAGAATAGAAAAAGAAAGACAAGAAAAATTAAGAATAGAAGAAGAAAGAAGACAAGAAGAACTTAG
>CANRGN010000022.1 GCA_947630235.1 uncultured Clostridia bacterium | reverse complement strand
TAGGGGGAATTTTTTTACTCATAGCTAGAAGCTTTCTAGAACCCCCTGTATAACAGGGGGTTTTCAAATACCAAAAAAAATGGAAAACACATATTTTTGTTTCCCATTTTTAACAAAATTTCTTTTCGTACGTAAGTAAAACTTTTAAATAACAGTAATACTTTGCTTTTATAATCTAAAAATATATCAATTTTCTAAATATACTTTCATATACCAAATAATATCAACAATTTTTCAACTTTTCTATTTTCTCTTTACTTAATCCTGTAAGATCCATTATTTCTTTTATATCATATCCTTTTTTTAACATTTCTTTTGCTATTAAATTAGTTCTTTTTTCCATACCTTGTTTTATTCCTTGCTCAATTCCTTGTTCAATTCCTTGTTCAATTCCTTGTTCAATTCCTTGTTCAATTCCTTGCTCAATTCCTTGCTTAATTCCTTGCTCAATTCCTTGCTTAATTCCTTGTTTTTTTCCATCTTCCAAACCACGCTTTATAGCACTTGCATAATCCATTTCCCATTTTTCTCTTAGCTCAACTAATCTTTTTAATTCCTCATCTCCTGTTAAATACGACATTTCTTTCCTTGCTTTCTTTAATTTTGGATTTTTTTCTTCTGCCACTTTCACTACCTCCTTATTTTCATCATCTATAAATGCTAACCATTGATTTAATTTATCATTCATATCCTTCTTTTTTCTTCTAAATTTTGGTAATTCTATAAAATACCATTTTATATTTTTTAATACTTCATATTCTCTATGTTTTTCTAACACAACTGCTGTTTCAGATATGTATTCTTCAAATTTAAACATTTCATATCCTAATATATTTATCATTATTACTTGATTCAAATCTTTATATGCAGTTCCTCTTTCTGTTTCTCTTGATATTACTTTCGAACTATAATATGTAGTTCTTTCTTCTATATCAAATTCATTTTTTATTTGTAATTCTATATTTACTATTATTCCATTATTTAATTTTGCTTGTAAATCTAATCTCCCTCCTTTTTCTTCTGTAGCTAATTTTTCAACATTTACTTCTTCTCTAATTTCTATTTCTGTAATATTTATTTTTAATATTGATTCCAAAAAATCTATTAAAAATTCTTCGTTTCCTTTTCTTGAAAAAAAGGCTTTAAATATTACATCATTTTTTAAATTTAATTTTTTTCGTTCTTGTATGTTATTCATTTTTTCTCCTTTCATTATAACAAATTAATAATTTTTTATCAATATTTCGTCAATTTTAAATTAATTTATTTTAACTTTTTATTACAAATAAAATATTTAATATAAAATGAATGTTACAATTTTCAAACCTCTAATAATTTGAAAACTAAAAGAAGCCATACATATATAGCTTCTTTTAAATTAATTTTTAATTCCCCTTCCTATACAAATAAACTCTACGATTTTTAAAATATTTTACAATATACCTCAAAACACTAATAAAACTCTCTTTATTAATCCCCAATACGCTAAACATAACAATTGGCAAATACAATCCAATGAAAAAATATATCTTTAAATTTATACTTTTAAATACAAGATTAACTAACCCCAAAATTAATACACATAAAATAACATCTATTATAGCTGTAGAATAACTAATAAATCCAAAGAGTTTTAAATTGTAATTATAATTTTTTGGAAATATAAATTTCATAAACCTCCTTTTAATTTTATAAATTTTTATTTATTCTATTTTGAAAAATTATTTATACCCATAGAAACTGTTGTTGAGAAGCCTCCAAATAGTTGATACATATATCCATTTGCTCTTATCAAGCTATATATTATTCCTATATACAGCAATTGTTCAAAATTTGGATTATTTGGAACATCTATAGAAAATGCTAAAAGCAATATTATTGAAATTAAAACTTGTTCTAATAATAATGACATAAAAATTCTTATCCAAGATCTAAAAAACCATTCTGTTTTATCTAAAGTAATACATAAAATTGCAAAAGGTGAAATAATAACTAAAATTTGAATTAAAATATATCTTAAAGCATAAGTAAAAACTAAATTCATAAACCCTACAGATGTAAAAGATTTTACTATTCCTTCAAAAGAAAAAACATTAAACTCATTATTTGATACATAAATTTTTTTATTTATTAAATTAACAAAATTTGAAAAACTTATTTCTTGATTAAATAGAAATACTCCTATATCTCTAATTATGTTAGATATTATAGATACTAAATTAATTATTTCAGAACAAAGCCAAATTGATGAATTCATTAAAATAACAAATATAACAAGTTTGAAGAAAAACTGTGATGGTGTTTGTGATTTAGATAATGTTAAATGAGAAAATAAATAATTTATAGAAAAAAATATTATTATGCCAAAAACCAAAGCATTTCCTATAAGTAAAATTCCATTAGAAAAAGAATCTCCTAATATCTTTTGAAAATTTGAATTTTCTAAGATATCTTTATTTATAAAAGTTATTTTATCTAAAATTGCATAAATGCTATTATCTATCGAACCAAATAATTTTGAAAATAAAGAATTGATAACATTAAATATAGATTCACTTATTTTACTATCTTCCATATTACTTTAACAAAGTTTGCATAAGTGATAATACTAAATCTATTACTAGTATAAATCCATATGAAAACAAACTTCCCCTAATAACTTTTTTTGAAGTTCTTATTTTTTCTTCATCACCAAAACTAAATTTTTTCATAAGTACACCACTTCCTACAGCTACTGCAGCTGCTGGAGTTGAAATTTTTACTATATATTTTTCTATTTTTTCAAATGCATCTGTTAATGTAGTAATAAGTTTTGGCTCTGCAGCAAAAACCTCTTTACTAAAAAAACAAAAGAAAAATATAAAAAACATTGTAAAATATATTATTAAAATTGTTCTTGTTTTAATTTTCATTTATATCAAATCCTTTCAAATATTTATTTTCTTTTTTATTAGAATTATTAATATACTCTATTTTTAAATTATTTGTAAAAATATTGTTTTCTTCTATTTTTGAATTATCAATATTATTTTCATTATCCTTAAAATATGGAATCATATTTAATTTTTCTGGTTTTAAAATATTAAATCCAGTTGATAAAAAACATAAACTAGAAAAAGTTTTTAGTTCTCTAGTAAAAAAATTTGTATCATAAATATAATCCTTTTGAGTAAATTTATTAAAGCTTTCAGATATGCTAGAATCACGAGAAACTAAGGTGTCCATGATAAAACTATAATTAGTTTCTTTTGCGTTTTCTGAAACTGTTATTGAAGATTTTTCTTTTTCTTCTTTCCCTATTTGTTTTTGAGCTTCTTCAATTGTAAATATATCATCTGTTCTAAACCAAATTTTATTTACTAAACTTTGTATAATTACTTTTACTGTAGACTGATCTTTTATTGTATTTAAAAGCGAAGTATAACTTTGCGTTGCAACAATATTTATACATTTTGCTTCTCTACTTTGCGAAAAAAAATCTGAGTCTGTGCTAGTTACGTATTCATGATATTCGTCACTTATAAAGCAAGACCTTCTAATTTTTTTATTATTGCTAAGCCTATTCATTACTGTAGTTTGAAAATCTAATTTTAAATATGTTGCAATAATTTTAGATAAATTTTCATATTCTGATATATTCATATTTAAAACAACAATTTTTCCTTCATCTAAAACTTCATCAAAACCTTTAAAATTTATTTCTTCTTTTGGGGGACAAAAAGTTTTTGAAACATTATAATCTGATACAAATATATTTGTAATTCTACTTATTTCTGATTTTAAAATTGATAGTGTTCTACTATCTAATGAAAAAAATTCTTTTTGAAAAAAATTTAAACAAGATAATAAATCATATTGTGATATTTCTGAAAGCTCTCTATTTAAAAATTTATTACGAATAATTTTTACCTTTTCTTGATAATAATCTTCAAACATTACTAATTTATGAAGCTCTATAAAATCTACATATCCATTATTGTATAATCTACAAAACTTTATACATTCTGTAATAACTTGTTCTGCTTTATCAAGCCAATAAGATTCTGAATTATTTTTACTAAATAAAAGCAAAATAGTTTTTAATCTATTAGCCAAAACAATAGGTTTTAAATTTGGTTTATCTAATGGATTATATTTAATGCTACTGCTTAAATCAATTTTTAATAAATCCTCCCTTCTATTTAAAATTTCTGCAAATTCTTTTACTTTATTGTAATAATTGCCTTTAACATCTAATATTAACATTGCAATTTTATTTGAAAAATCATTAGAATTATAAGCCATTATTTGCTTGGTAAAAGGATACATTGCAGAGCTTGTTTTTCCACTTCCTATAGTTCCAGTAATCATAATATTTTGATATAAACCCTCTTCTTCAATATATCTTAAATCTCCATCTTCACTTGTTCCTATTTTTAATCTTAATTTTGTTTCATCTATATTATTTTCTACTTTATCTTTTT
Source organism: uncultured Clostridia bacterium (assembly GCA_947630235.1). Lineage (GTDB taxonomy): Bacteria > Bacillota > Clostridia > TANB77 > CAG-508 > Scatovivens. The sequence continues at coordinate 27,690 of CANRGN010000022.1, read as the reverse complement.
TTTTGGAAATTTTTATAAATTTAAAATTTAATGATTTAAATAAAATGGTATATGCTATTAAACATGAAACACAATATGTGTATTTAATTTTAAGCCATATATCAGGATATTCTTTATAAATATCAAAAGGAGTAAATGCTAGATTAAACTCAACTTTTTTTGAAATAAATAATCCAAAGAATAAAATAAAATTAACAATAAAACACAACAACATAAATAGAAAATAATATAATAAGATTCTTTTAATATTTTTCATTTTTTAAAACTGATTTTTTATAATTTAATTTGGAACCTTGCAGATTTTGCATAAAAGATATTTCAAAAATTGAATAAATTGAATAAAAAATTATCAAAATATTAATGCCAAAACTTATAAAGAAGATGTCTACTATTAAACTTATAGCTAAACCACCTCTTTTCTAAATTTTCATTATAATATAACATTTTTTTTTATTTGTCTATACTTTTTTTAAATTTTATGTTAAAATACAAAATGAATTTAACTATAGTAAATTGAATGGAGGATTAAAATGATAGAAAAAGATATAAATCTTGTTGATTTATTAAATAATTACCCAGATAAAACAGATATACTTCTTGAAGCTGGTATGCATTGTTTGGGTTGCATGGCTTCTCAATTTGAAACTTTAGAAGAAGCTTGTACAGTTCATGGAATAGATGTTGAAGATTTATTGAAAAAATTAAATGCTTAATTATCAAAAATTAGGGAATTGGCCACTTACTTTCATCATAAAAACTTGATGTAAGTAAGTGGTTAATTTTTTAATTTAAAACTAAAAAATTTATTAAAAAATTTATTGTTTTTATCTAATGTTAATGGTATAATCAACAAAACACAAAAGATGAATTTAAGAAAAAAATGCGGAGTAATTAATACCCGCGTTTTTGTTGCTTAAATTTATATGCGGGGGTTAACAAATGAAATTAGAAGCAAAAGAAAAGTCAGTTTTATTTTCATCTACTGAAATACCAGACATTTTTTTTACAGAATATATGCAAATAGCAAGTGGCGATTTTGTTAAAGTATATTTTTATATGGTGTTTTTAGCTAATTATAATAAAGATATAAATATAAATGAACTTTCAAAATCATTGTCATTATCTTATCCTACTGTTCAAGATGCTATTAAGTTTTGGGAAGAGCAAGGTTTACTTATAAAAAACCCTACGGGATATTCGCTTGCTAATCTCCAGGAAATTGAACTTTCAAAACTTTATAATCCTAAACTTACATCTTCACCAGAAGATATGAAAAATACTGAAAAGAGTAAAGAAAGAGCACATACAATTGAATGTATTAACAATCAATTTTTTCAAGGTGTTATGTCTCCAACTTGGTATACTGATATTGATATGTTATTTAATAAATACGGATTTGATGATCAAGTTATGCTAGCTTTATTTAACTATGCGTATGACAAAAGAGCTTTACATATAAAATATTTAACTACTGTTGCAGACGGTTGGTATAAATGTAATATAAAAACATTTGACGATTTAGATATGTATTTTGCAAAAAGAGAAAAAACAAATACACTAAAAAAAGAAATCTCTAATAAATTACGCTTAAACAGACCTTTAACAACATTTGAAGAAGAATATGTTGAGAAATGGAATCAAGAATTTGGTTATGGAATGGAAATAATTACATTAGCACTTCAACGTTCTACAAATACTACCAATGCTGGATTTGCTTATTATGATAAAATTTTAACAGATTGGCACGATAAACAATATACTACACCTTCAGATATACAAAATCATTTAAATAGTGTAACTGAAAAAAAATCAAAAACTAAAAAAATAGATAATATTTCTAATAATTTTGAATTTACTCAAAGTACTTTTGATAATTTAAGTTTTTTATATGATAATTAATAAGGAGTTTGGTTAGTTTTGGATACAATAATTTTAAAACAAATTTTAAGAGAATATAATTTAAAAAGACAAAAAGCTATAAATGATGCAGAAAAAAGGAAATTCGAGCTTCTAACTATAAATCCAAAACTTTCTGAAATTGAAAAAGAACTTGCAAATATTTCTATAAAAACTTCTATTACATTACTTAATTCTAATGAAAATGAAAAATCAAAAATTCTAAAAGATTTAGAAAAACATAATAAAAAAATTATAAAAGAAAAAAATTCAATATTAAAACAATTATCAAAATCTTCTGATTATTTATCACCTTATTTTGAATGTAAAAAATGTGAAGATACAGGATATATACAAGAAGAAAACAAAACAGTTATGTGTAGTTGTTTAAAACAAAAAATATTTAATATATATTACAATAAATCAAATATAGGCAATTTAGAAAGAGAAAATTTTTCTACTTTTAATTCTAGATTATTTTCAAATAAAACAAATCCTGAATTATATAAATCAGATATATCTCCAAAAGATAATATAGAATTATTAAGAGAAAAAGCATGGAATTTTATAAAAAATTTTGATGATCCTTTAGAACAAAACCTTTTATTTACTGGAAATACTGGTCTTGGGAAAACATTTTTATCTAATTGTATTGCAAAAGAAATTTTACAAAATGGAAAAACCGTTTTATATCAAACTGCACCAGTTATGTTTGATAATATACAAGATGCAAAATTTGGTAAAGAAAATACTAATATTGATTTATTAGATAATATATATAATGTAGATTTACTTATTATCGACGATTTAGGAACTGAAAAAATTACGGAATCAAAAATTTCTGAATTATTTACTATAATAAATACACGTTTATTAAACTTTAACCATAAATCTACGAAAACAATTATTTCAACTAATCTTACTATTGATGAATTAGTTAAAGTTTATACTCCAAGAATAGGCTCAAGGCTTGCAGGAAACTATAGAGTATTAAGATTTTTTGGAGAAGATTTAAGAATAAAATTAAGAGTTAAATAAATAACTTTATTTTAAATATTAAATTACAAATTTTTCAAATAAAAACCCCAGATAAAATTAAAATCTGGGATTTTTTATTTGAAAATATTTTTTATTCTTCATCTTCATTTTCAGGCTCAATTGTTTCAATACTTACTACTTTTCCATCGTTTGTTCTCATAAGTGTTACTCCTTGTGTTGATCTTCCAAGAATACTTATTTCTTCAACCTTCATTCTAATAATTGTTCCTGTATCAGTAATAAGCATTACATCTTCATTTCCATTAACAACTTTTATTCCTACAATATCACCTGTTTTTGGTGTAATTTTATAAGTAATAACACCTCTTCCTCCTCTATTTTGAACTCTATATTCATCCAGTTCTGTTCTCTTTCCAAATCCATTTTCTGTAATTGCAAGAAGAGTAGCATTACTTCTTGAAATAATAGGTTCCATTCCTATAACAAAATCATCATCATCTAACCTCATTGCTATAACGCCTTGAGAAGTTCTTCCTATTGGTCTTACATCTTTTTCATCAAATGTTATAGATAAACCTTTTCTAGTAACAAATACTATATTATCTTCACCATCAGTTAATCTAACATCTATAAGTTCATCATCTTCTTTTAATGTTATTCCTAATAATCCCGTAGTTCTACTTGAGTCATATTCTTTAAGCGGTGTTTTCTTTACAATACCATTTTTAGTTCCCATTAAAATATATTTTCCATCTGCGTAATTTTGAATAGGAATTATTGCAGAAACTTTTTCTCCACTATCAAGATTTAATAGATTAACTATTGCAGTACCTCTAGCTGTTCTTCCACATTCTGGAATTTCAAAACCACGTAATCTATACATCTTTCCTTTATTTGTAAAGAATAGAATTATATCATGTGTTGAAGCTGTGAAAATTGATTTAACAAAATCATCTTCCTTTGTAGATATACCTGTTATACCTTTTCCTCCACGTTTTTGTGATCTATAAGTATCAACTGGCATTCTCTTAATATAACCAAAATGAGTAAGTGCAACAACAGTTTGTTCTTCTTTTATTAAATCTTCCTCATTAAATTCACCTTCTGCTGCTGTTATTTTAGTTAATCTTTCATCACCAAATTTTTCTTTTATTTCTAATAATTCTTTTTTAATAATATCATAAACCATAGATTCATTAGCTAAAACTTCTTTATAATAAGCAATAAGCTTCATTAGTTCATTGTATTCATCTTCTAATTTTTCTCTTTGCAAACCAGATAATCTCTTAAGTTGCATATCAAGGATAGCTTGTGCTTGAATATCTGAAAGTTTAAACCTTTCCATCAATCTTTCTTTAGCGTCATCATAAGATTCACGAATTATTTTTATAACTTCATCTATATTATCAATAGCAATTAATAAGCCTTCTAAAATATGAGCTCTAGCTTCTGCTTTTTCAAGTTCAAATTTTGTTCTTCTAACTACTACTTCTTTTCTATGATTTATATATACATCTAAACATTGTCTTAAAGTTAATATTTCAGGTTTTCCATCTACTAAAGCAAGAGTTATTATACCAAAAGTATCTTGCATTTGCGTATGTTTATATAATTGATTTAAAATTACTTGAGGTCTTGCATCTCTCTTAAGTTCAATTACAATTCTTACTTTTTCTTTTCTGTCTGATTCATCTCTAATATCACTAATTCCTTCAATTTTTTTATCTTTTACAAGATCTGCAATATTCTCAATAAGTTTAGCTTTATTAACTTGATATGGAAGTGAATGTACTACTATTCTTTGTTTATTTCCAGACATTTCTTCAATTTCAGCTTCTGCTCTAACACTTATTTTTCCTTTTCCTGTTGTATAAGCTTGTTTAATACCTTCTCTTCCAAGAATCATAGCACCTGTTGGGAAATCTGGACCTTTTATTATTTGCATTAATTCTTCAATAGTAACATCTGGATTTTCTATAACTTTTATTATACCATTTACCACTTCAGTTAAATTATGCGGTGGTATATTTGTAGCCATACCGACAGCGATTCCTGATGAACCATTTACAAGCAATGCAGGTATCTTTGCTGGAAGTACAGTAGGCTCTAATAACCTTCCATCAAAGTTTGGCATAAAATCCACTGTATTCTTTTCAATATCATCAAGCATTCTTTCAGATATTTTTGACATTCTTGCTTCTGTATAACGATATGCAGCAGCACCATCACCATCAATTGATCCAAAATTTCCATGACCATCAACCATTTGATATCTCATGGAGAAATCTTGAGCTAATCTAACTAAAGCATCATAAACAGAAGCATCACCATGTGGATGATATCTACCTAAAACATCTCCAACAGTAGTTGCACATTTTCTATATGGCTTATCTGATGTAATTCCATCCTCATGCATTGTATATAGAATTCTTCTATGAACAGGTTTTAAACCATCTCTAGCATCTGGTAAAGCTCTAGAAACTATAACGCTCATTGCATAATCCATATAAGCAGTTCTCATCTCTAAATCTATGTTTCTTTCAATAATACGTTCTTCTTGTCTTTCCATTTATTATCCTCTTTTCCTTATACTTTAAATCACTTGTATTATATTAAAGTATTTTGAAAAAATCAAGAAATTTTGCAAAAATTTACATACTATAAAATTTGTGCTAAAGCCAATTCTTCCTTTGAAATATTAAAATTTCCTCCATTATTTTTTATTAAGTTATGAAGATTTTCTATTTCTCTTGCTTTATTTAATGTAGTTTCAAGTGGAACTATTTTTTCAAGCTCTTTATTCATATTTTTATAATATTTATCCATATTCGATAAATCTTGATTATTATACGCTTCCTTCCAATTTTCACAATATTTATCTAATTTTTCAATTGAAGTAACTTGTTTTTCTAAAGTATTTTCTATACTATTACTTACATTTTTTAAAATTGTTTTTTTACCACTCTCTATAATTTTTCCTACACTTTTATTTACTATCCCTTTATCTACGGCAAGATCAATTCCTTTTCCTAGAACAGAATTAACAGCATCAATTAATCCCCCTTTTTTAACTACATTATTAATCTGATTCATATTATCAAATTTACCAGTAAAAATTCCTGTTATGCTTTTTCCTAAATCAATTGAACTATCAATTGCTTCTTTTATTCCAGCTTTTACTCCATCTTGTAATATTGCATCTTTAACATCAATAATTTGATCCTCGACAAAATCTGGAAGTACAGCTTTTAAGCCAATATTTAAAGCATTATTCACAACATTTCCAAATTTACTTTTTAAAAAACTATTTTGTGCTTTTTCTAAATTATTATTTAAAGTATTTTCTAAAACATTATTACTAGCATTAACTATTAAATTATCTATTTTTTATCTCTCCCTTCAAATATTTTTTAAAATTTACTATATCATCAACTTTTATATTATTTTTAGTATAAGTATTTATATATGAATTAATTTTAGGAGTATAATTTACCTTCCCTAATACTTTAATATCTTTAAAAATTTGCTTAATTATATTAGTATCAATAGAATCAATATTATATTTATTTATGAATATCCCAGTTTTATTTAAATCTAAATTAAAATCCATAACATATATTTCTAATAATTCTTTTGCTTTTTTTATTTCTAATGAATTAGATTCTATTAAAAATATATTATAATCACAATTTGGAAATATAGTTTTAATATATTTTAAAGAAATTTCACTTGATGTATCTATTACAATATAATCAAAACTATTTTTAAGCTGATCTAATAACTCTTTAACTTTATATGTATTTATTTTATTTGTTTCATTAAATATATATTTTATTCCATTTAATATATATAAATTTTTACTTGATTTTGTTATTAATGATTCAATACTATAAGAAGTAATTTGCTTTTTTATATCAAATAGATATTTTAAGTTATTACTAAAAATATCAAAATTAACTAATAATACTTTATTTGTTTTAGCTAAAGTTTTTCCCAAAAGACTACAAAAAATTGTTTTTCCTACTCCATAACTTCCTATAATAGACATTACCCTTTTGGTATTTTTGAGCAAACAATTATTACTTTTATTAAGAGAATAATTACTATTTTCTAAATCATCTATAATATCCTCCTCCGTATTAAATAATTTTATATCTGAAAATGATTCAAATTCCTCCATATAATGTTTTTTATTTGTAATTATATAAATTGATATTTTATAAATGCTTATATTTTTTAAATAATCAAATAATTCATCACCAAATAACTCTTCACTAAGAATTATAATATCTAAATCTGAATCTTTCTCTAAAAAATCTAAAACACCTTCTTTATAAAAAATATCTCTTTCTTTTACTTCTATATCATTAAATTTTCTTAACATATTATTTAAATCTTCATTACCATTTACTGTAATTATTTTTTTCAAAATTTCCTCCTTGTTATATTAATTCTTTTTCAAAATCTGATGATTCAATTTTTACTAAAATATGATTATCTTGAACAAACATTAAACATTCTCCTCTTTTTAAAGATTTTATTTCTACTTTTTCTTTTTCACTAATATTAGTGTATTTTTCTAAAGTTGATATATTTTCCTCTTCTAAAGAGAAGAAAGTTTTTATATTTGAATTATTCAAAATACTTTTTCCATAAATTCCATCATCTAAACTAAATAAATCTGAAATATCTTGTGTAATTGCTACACTGCTTCCTCCAAATTTTCTTATAGTTTTAAAGATTTTATAAATAAAACTTGCAACTTCTTTATTAGAAACAACACCTATCAATCTCCAAATTTCATCTAAATAGATTGCTTTATTTTTATTTCTTTCTTTTTTAATTTTATCCCAAAACAAATCTACAAAAATAAACATTCCATATTTTAAATTATCTTCACCTAATTCATAAATATCTGCAATAATAAGTTTATTATCTAGATTAACATTAGTTTTGTTATTAAAAAAACTTAAACTTCCATTTATAAAAATATTTAATTTATTTTTATAATAATTATCTTCAGGAGAAAATTCATTATATAAATCTTCTAAAATAGGCATTTCTTCACTAGTTTTAAATTTATTATCTCTATATAAACTAGAATCATCAAAATTTATTCCTTTTTTTTGATACATTTTTATTATTTTATTTTCTAATATAGAATATTTTTCATCATTTAAATCTTCAAATATTAATGAGAAAAATCCCTTCAATTTGTTTAATTTAGTAGCTAAATAACCATTTCCTTCTTCAATAGAATCCTCTCTTATATCAAAAATATTTACAAAAGTATTACTTGTTGGGCCAATTTTTATTAAAGTTCCATTTAAACTTTCTGCTATTTTATAATATTCATGCTCAGGATCTATTACATATTGATCAATTCCAAACATCCAATATCTTAAAATTTGTAATTTGATAAAAAAGGATTTTCCAGCACCACTTGTACCAAATACACACATATTTGCATTTTTATATTTTTCTTTAGAAAATCTATCTATAAAAACTAAAGAATTATTATAAAGATTAGTTCCCATAAAAACTCCATTTTCATCAAAAATATTAGATGATACAAATGGAAATGTTGAAACCATACCACTTGTTAAAATATTTCTTTTACTTACTTCTTTTATATCTATAGAATTTTCCTGGATTGGTAAACAAGCTTTAAATACTTGCTCTTGCCTAAAGGTTGCTCTTCTTGTTATTAAACCAGAAGATTGCAATATTCCTTCAACTTTATTTAGTAAAAAATTTAATTCTCTTTCAGCTTCTGCATATACAACTATGTATAAAAACAAAAAATAAAAATCTTCATTATTAACTTGAAGCTCTTTTCTAATATACTTAGCATCTTGATAAGAAAATGCAGCAATATCTATATCATTTCTATTATCACCATTATCCTTTAAATCTACTCCAACATTTCCAATATAATATGTTAAATCTTTTATTATTTTATAATTATCCTGTTTTTCATAAAACATAGATAAATTTACATTAATATTAGTATCTATTATATTCTTTAAAATAATATCATTATATTCTCTATAATAATCAACCACCATTAATCCTGAAAAAAGCATACTATCAATTTCTAAATATTTGGGATTTAGATTACTGATATAACTTGGAGCAATTTTATCTTTCGCTTTAAAACTTCCTTTTAAAAAATCCGCAATAATTCTCCTTTCGTTTATAAATTTAGTCTTAAATTGTAGAAGGAATAAAATATCTCTTCTACTTCCTCTTTAGTATTTACATCAAAAATTGAATTGCCACATCTAGATAAACATTCTTTTATTTTAAAATACATATCATTTAAATTTACTGTAGCTTCTTTATCTCTATTGCAATCTTCTAATTTAAAACTTTCTAATTTATACTTTATAATAATATAAAAATTTTTAGATGAAGATTTATTATTTTTATTTAACTCTAAAATATAAGAATAGTAATTTTTATAAATTTGTTCAACATTCTTATCAATATAGGTATTTTCAATTTCTTTTAATTTGGAAAAATGTTTAGATAAATTTTCTTTTTTACTTTGAATTAAAATTTGAGAATCAAAATTACAAGTTTTTAAAAAAATTTTATAAGAATTTAAAATAGCTTCTTTTTCTAGATTAGATTTTAAATCATAATTGATAGGAATAACTTTTATTAATTTTAAATAATAATTTTTATATAATATTATTCCATTATTAAAAATTTTATCGTATGGCAACCAATTTTGAGTTGACTCAAAATTTTTTATGTTTAAACCTCCTTTCGTAAAATTTATTTTATAATATATCATTCCGATATAGTTGTCAATATTCTTTTGTCAAAAAATCAAAAAAATTTTAAACATTCTTTTTTGATTATTTTTTATTAAGTTGGAAAGTTTTCTGTAAATAGACTGAATAAAATCATTGCACACAATTTTAAAAATTGTCGCGCGAACAATTTAACGTGGACTTTGCAATATTACATAAAAAATATCCACTATTGTTCTTTGTGGATAATTATTTTTATTTATTCAAAATTTATTAACAATTACTTGAAAAAATTTTTTTAAAAAATAATTTCAAATTTTCAAATTAATTTATATAAAGCTAAATTTGATTATAAAAAAACTTTTTTTAAGCATCAATTTTTTTCATGTTTTTATAAAAATAATTTTATATTTTCAAATTATTTTTATAAAAATTTTAAAATATAAAATTATTTATTTTAAAGACTTTTTAATTGTCTTTTTGTAAATAATTTTCTTGTTTTTATATTTTTATCATATTTTTTTATCTGGTATATATTTTTTTATAACTTCACTATTATTTATTTCTTAAAATTATTGTAAACTTAATATTTTTTTCTTACGCATAATAGATTTCCACAACTTTAACTGTTGATATTTAAATATTTCAATTTTTTTACAATTTAATTTTACATAATTAATTAAATAGAAAAAATTTTTTATAATTATTTTTTTTATTAATTTTTTCCAAAATTTTTTCTAAATTTAATTATCATATTTTCTTTTTTTATTTATTATTTAAATTTTGCTTCTTAATTTTGAATTGTCAAAAAGAAAAAGTCTAAAATATTTATGTAAATCGAATTTTCGATATTATAAAACAAACATTTCTTTAAATTTTAAATTTCCAAATTTTTCATCTTGTCTTTTAAGCTATAATTTTTTCTTATTTTTGGCTTTTTGAAAAATATATTTTTTAATAATTTAATTTTTTAAAAATTTTTTTATTAAATTTTTATTCACAGTGAAAAAATATTTATACACATTATTTTTCAAAAATAAGATTTCCACAACCTAAATTTATTAAAAAAAATATAGTTTTCCACATTAAAGTTTTTTTAGAAATATAATTAGAATTAGAAAAAAAGTGGATATTTTTTTAAGTTTGACAGTAAAAATTATTGAAAAGTATAAAGTAAATTTTTCATAGGTCATTTTTGAAAAAAATTGTGTTAAAAAAGTATATTAAAAATAGCAAAAAGAATTAATTCTGAAAAAAAATAAGTGATTTAAAATACGGTTTAAATATATTAGGAATAGAAAAAGAAAAAAATTAAAAAAAAAAGAATAAAAATTTAAATTAATCATATAATACTATTGTAAGGTTTATATTGGCCTAACTTAGATTCGTATATAATCTATTATGATTATATATGAGTCGAGCAACTGATTAGTAATATCTAATTTAGATATTATTAGTCTTCGTTAAAAGTATTTTTTTAGGAGTATATTTCTTGATTATAGATTACAAGAAGTAAAATTTTAGAAAAATATTCGAAGTCATGAATATATTTGCATTATACGTTGTTAATTATAATCCTTTAATAGGACGAATTTAACTGCCATTGGTGCATTTATGTTCTAGCAACTGTGTATATTTTTAGGTATTAATTCTAGTTATATAGTAATATATATTAGAGTGAAATATTTGGAAATATATGCTTAGCTGAAAGTCATTATAAACTTTATAAAGAAAACCCCCTAACTTGGGGGTTTTCTGTTATTTAAATATCTAAATTTTTAACATCTTTTGCATTTTCAATAATAAAGTTTCTTCTAGGCTCTACTTCATCACCCATTAACAATGATATAGTTTTATCTGCAGCTATTGCATCATCCATTGTTACTTTAACTAATATTCTTGTTTCTGGATTCATTGTAGTTTCCCATAACTGTTCAGGATTCATTTCACCTAAACCTTTGTATCTTTGTATACTTAATTGATCTCTCATTATTCCCTTTTTTTCAAGCTCTTCATAGCTTTTTGATAAATCTTCATCAGTATAACAGTAAATATCTTCCATTCCTTTTTTTGATAATTTATATAATGGAGGTTGAGCTAAAAATACATTACCATTTTCTATAAGTGGTCTCATATATCTAAAGAAAAATGTAATAAGTAAAGTTCTAATATGAGCTCCATCAACATCAGCATCAGCCATAATAATTACTTTCCCATATCTAATTTTAGTTACATCAAAATCATTTCCTATACCAGCTCCAACTGCAAGTATAACAGGATTTAATTTATCATTTCCATATATTTTATCTGCTCTAGCCTTTTCAACATTAAGCATTTTTCCCCAAAGTGGAAGAATTGCTTGAAATCTTCTATCTCTTCCTTGTTTAGCACTTCCTCCTGCAGAATCTCCCTCAACAATATAGACTTCACATTCTTCTGGATTTTTGCTACTACAATCAGCAAGCTTTCCAGGAAGTGTTGTTGTTTCTAAAGAATTTTTTCTTCTAACTAATTCTCTAGCTTTTCTTGCAGCTTCTCTAGCTCTAGCAGCGCTAATACATTTTTCAAGTATTGATTTAGCTACATTAGGATTTTCTTCTAAGAAAGTAGCTAAATGTTCATTTACCATAGATTGAACAATACCAGTAACTTCACTATTACCCAGCTTTGTTTTTGTTTGTCCTTCAAATTGAGGTTCTTTAACTTTAACTGAAATTACAGCAGTAATACCTTCTCTTATATCATCACCTTGAAGATTTCCATCTTTTTCTTTTAAAATATTTTTTGCTTTTGCATAATCATTAAAAACCTTTGTAAGAGCTCTTTTAAATCCTTCTAAATGAGTTCCTCCTTCAATAGTATTTATATTATTAACAAAACTATAAATATTTTCTGAATAACTAGTTGTATATTGAATAGCAATTTCAACAGGAAAATCTCCATCTTTTTCTATATATATTGGTGATGGATGTAATTTTTCTTTTCCGGAATTTAAATATTCAACAAAAGAATTTAATCCTCCTTCAAAATGAAATTCATTTTTCTTAGGAGTTTCTTCTCTTAAATCTTGAATAGTTATTTTTAATCCTTTTGTTAAAAATGCCATTTCTCTAAATCTATTTTCCAAAATCTCATATTCATATTGTAATGTTTCAAAAATAGTATCATCAGCTAAAAATCTAACTTTAGTACCTGTTAATTTAGAATCTCCAATTTTCTCTAAAGATTTTACAGTCTTTCCTCTTTCAAATTTCATTTCATAGATTCCGCCATCTCTTTGAATAGTAACCTCTACCCATTGTGATAAAGCATTAACAACAGAAGATCCAACACCATGAAGTCCACCAGAAACTTTATATCCACTATCTCCTCCAAATTTTCCACCTGCATGTAAAACTGTATAAACCGTTTCTGCAGCAGATAACCCAGTTTTTGGATGAATGTCTACAGGAATTCCTCTACCATTATCTTCAACACAAATTATATTTCCTGGTTCAATAGTAACATTTATATTATTGCAGTATCCAGCAAGAGCTTCATCAACAGCATTATCAACAATTTCATATACTAGATGGTGCAATCCTCTAACAGATACACTTCCTATATACATACCTGGTCTTTTTCTAACAGCCTCTAACCCTTCTAATACTTGAATTTGATCTGCATTATACTCATGTTCGAATTTTTCCATTTTTTCCTCCTATTCTTTTTTGCAAACACCACTTTCTACAAAATAACTATTAGTGTTTTCTATTTTATCAGTACATGTAATAATAACTTGATTTCCATCTATTTTTTCTAAAAAACTTTGTCTTCTATTATTATCTAATTCAGACATAAAATCATCTAATAATAATATTGGACTCTCACCAATTTCCTCTTTAACAATATTAAGTTCTGTTAATTTTAAAGATAATACAGAAGTTCTTTGTTGCCCTTGAGAACCAAATACTTTTACTGGCATATTGTTTATATAAATTATTAAATCGTCTCTATGAATTCCCAAAGAAGTAAAGCCTCTAGAAACATCAAGTTCTCTAGCTTTTTTTAAATTTTCTAAAAAAATATTTTTATCTTTACAATTAGATATATATTTTATTGAAATATCTTCATCTACTTTTCCACTTTTTGTTATCATTTTGTGGATATCTTTTATTTTAATCGCAATTTTGTTAACATAATTTTCACGATATTTATAAACTTGTTCTGCTAAATTAGATAAGCTTTCATCCCATATATCTAACATTTTTTTAGGTTTATTTTCATATTTAATTTGTCTTAAATATGTATTTCTTTGTTCTAATGTTTTATTATAATTATTTAATATATGTATATAATTGGGCTTTAAAGAACTAATCATCATATCTAAAAATCTTCTTCTAACATCTGGACCTTCTTTAATTATATCAATATCGTTTGGAGTAAAAATAACAACATTTATTTTTCCAATAATATCACTAATTTTATTTTGCTTAACTCCATTTATAAAGAAATTTTTTTTATCTTCTATAATTGCAGTTATCTTGCCATCTCTATCTATGGTTTGATATTCAACTTCAACTTTAGCAAGATTTTTTCCAAATTTTATAAGTTCTTTATCTTTTTTTGCTCTAAAAGACTTCCCCATTGCAACTAAAAATATTGCTTCTAAAATATTGGTTTTTCCTTGAGCATTATTTCCATATATAATATTTAAATTTTTATCAAAAACAATTTCTTGATTTTCATAATTTCTAAAATCTGTTAAAGTAATTTTCTTTATGTACATTTCATTATCCTTTATCCACTTTTTGTTACCAAAATGTGGATAACTATTCCTTCATTTTTATTGGAAGTATCATATATATATAATCGCCTTCGCCAACTGGTTTTATTATTGAAGGTGATCTATTTGTTCCAAATTCAATATATACTTCTTCATCATCAATAACTTTTAATGCATCTATAAAGAATTTCGGATTAAAGCCAATCTCCAATTCTTTACCTTCTGTTTCAATATACATTTCTTCTTTAGCATCTCCAGTTTGATTTGCACAAGATATTATAACTTTGCCTACTTCAATATTTATTTTTACAGGATATCTTTTTTCTTTTTCTATTGCAGATGCAGATATTAAAAGAATTCTATCAAAACAATTTTGAATTTCATTTTTATTAACTTTTATTCTTGTTTCCCAATTAGATGGTATTGCATTTTGATATTTTAAAAATTCTCCATCTAATAATCTAGTTACTATTTTACAATTATCCATTTCAAATAAAGCTTGATTTTTAGATACTCCTATTTTTACTATATCAAATGAATCTGCAATTATTTTATTTACTTCATTTAAAGTTTTTCCAGGTATTACACAACTAAAATCATTTGCTGTTGTATTAACAGAAGCTTTTTTTATTGCCATTCTATATCCATCTACCGCAACAACATTTAAGTTTTTATTTGTTATTTCAAATAAACAACCTGTAAATATTGGCCTTTTTTCTTCTGTACTTACAGCAAATATTGTTTTTCTAATCATATTTTTTAAAATATTTTGTTCTATTTCTATAGAATTATCAATATCTATTTTTGGAAGTTCTGGAAATTCTTCTGGATTCATTGTTGATAATTTATATAAAGAACCTTCACATTCAATTTCTAATAAATTGTTTGAATTTATTTCTATTTTTATTTCTTTATTAGGAAGTTTTCTTATTATTTCACTAAACATTATAGCATTTACAACAGTTGAACCTTCTTCTTCAATATTTGCTTCTAATATATATTCGATACCTATTTCTAAATCATAAGATGTTAATTTTATTTCGTTTTTATTTGTTTGAATTAAAATTCCTTCTAATATAGGCATTGTTGTCTTAGAAGCTACTCCATTTATAACAGAGTTAATAGCTTTTAAAATATTTTCTTTTTCGCATATAAATTTCATTTCTTTTTTCTCCTTTTAATAAATAGATATAAATAGTAGTATTAGTTATAGGACCTGTGGATTCTGTGGAAAACTCTGTGAATTATTTATTTCCCTAACAAAAACCATGTTTATAACTTTGTGAATAAAATTAATTTTTATCCACAGTTTTAAATTTCTTTTGTGTATTAACACTTATTAACACTATTTATACACTTTATTAACAGTAAGGGTGTTGATAACCTATGTGACTATTCCGTAAGAGTTAATTCATGTTCTTCTGTAAAAAATTTGTTTTTAAAAACATATATTTTAATAAATTAAGTTTTTGGTTTAAATAAAAGCAATTTTCATTATTTAGTTTCATTAATAATGTTTTTCACACTTTCCACAACTAATTTTGTGTTTGTGTTTTCTTTAATTTCTTTTTCAATTTTTTTGTAAGCATGCATAACCGTAGTATGATCTCTTTTTCCAAATTCATCTCCTATCTTAGGAAAAGACATTTGTCCAATTTCTCTACATAAATACATTGCTATTTGCCTTGGATGTACAATGTCGTTAGATTTTTTACTAGAAACTAAATCTTTTTTATCTATGTTAAAGTATTTTGCTACTATTTCTTGTATATAGTCAGCAGAAATTATTTTTTCTTTTTGCAAAACAATATCATTTATAGCTTTTTCTGCCATTTCTATTGTAATTGGACTATGAGTTAAAGATGCATAAGCAATAATTTTATTTAATGCACCTTCTAATTCTCTAATATTTGAATCTATTTTTGTAGCTATAACTGATAATATGTAATCATCTATAATTATATTTTCTATTTGAACTTTTTTTCTTAAAATGGCTAAACGAGTTTCATAATCTGGCATGGAAATATCCGCAAGTATTCCCCATTCAAATCTAGATTTTAATCTTTCTTCTAATAAAGGAATATCTCTTGGCGGTTTATCACTAGAGATTATTATTTGTTTTCCATTTTCATGTAATGTATTAAAAGTGTGAAAAAACTCTTCTTGTCCAGTTTTCTTACCTGCGATAAATTGAATATCATCAATAAGTAATACATCAATATTTCTATATTTATTTCTAAATAATTCATTTTTATAATTAGCGTCTTTTATAGAATTTACTAATTCGTTAATAAACTTTTCTGATGTTGTGTATAAAATTTTTGATGATGGATTATTTGATAATATGTAATTACCTATAGCATGCATTAAATGGGTTTTTCCAAGACCCACTCCTCCATATATAAATAAAGGATTATAAGCAGTAGCTGGCGATTTTGCAACAGCTTGTGCTGCGGCTTGAGCAAACTTATTACTATTACCAACAACAAAATTATCAAAAGTGTATTTAGGATTTAAAAAGCTATTAGTATAACTTTCAGTATTAGTGTAATTCTCGTTTGTAATTTTTTCCTCTTTATTAACTGATAATACTTCTTTTGATTTTTCAACTATTGTTACTTCACAAGATTTATTAGTAATTAAATTAAATGCATTAACTACAAGATCAAATAGTCTAGATTCTATTGCATCTTTTTGCATTTTTGAATTAACTAATAATGTTATTTTATTATCATTAACGCTCTCAATTTCTAATGTTTTTATCCATGTTGAATATGATATTGCTGTAATTTCATCTTGTAACAATGTTTTGGCTTTTGTAAGTAAGTCATTTTTATCAGAGTACATTAAAAATAATCATCCTTTCAAAAAAATTATTAACATTTTATCCACAAGGTTATCCACAGCCTATTTTAAAAATATTGAAATATAAGGCTTTTTTTGTGCACAATGCTGTGGAAAAACTAGGGAAATACAAAGTCTATTTGTATCCATATAATATCAAAAATGAAAATAAATATCAATAGAAAAAGAAAATGTTTTTTTGAAAAAAATTTTTATGGAGCCCTTTGGTTCACCTCTGGCTCTACGGATTTCTAAGAAATTCTGTAATTAAGGTTGACTTTTATGGTTATTTTTAGTATAATTCTAATGCTTGTATTTAAAAAGTAAAAAATATATTATATAAATTGGAGGTGTAGCAAAATGAAAAGAACATATCAACCAAAAAAGAGACAAAGAAATAAAGTTCATGGATTTAGAAAAAGAATGCAAACTAGAGCTGGCAGAAAAGTTTTAAAAGCAAGAAGAAATAAAGGAAGAAAATCAATTTGTGCTTAAAAATAGAGGGGCTAAGAATGCCCTTTTTTTAAAACAAAATTCTTTATTTTAAAATTAAGGATGGTTCTATTGTGAAAAAAACAATTGTTATAAAGAAAAATTATGAATTTAAAACTTTGTTTAATAAGGGCAAATTTTTTCATGGAGAATATATTCATATATATATAACGAAAAACAATTGTAATTTTAACAAAATAGGAATTGCAGTTTCTAAAAAGCAGGGAAAAGCTGTAAAAAGAAATCATTTTAAAAGATTAATTCGAGAATCTTATAAATTATTAGAAAATAATTTGAAAGAAGGAAATTCTATTTTATTTGTTGGTAATAAAAATAAAGATATTTCGAAAATTTCATATTATGATATTAAAGATAATATGGAAAAAACATTTAAAAAGGCAGGAATTTTAGATGAATAAAATATTACTAAAAATGATAGATTTTTATAAAAAACATATTTCTTTGTTTTTAGAAGCAAATGGAGTTCATTGTAAGTATGAACCAACATGTTCTGAATATGCAAAACAAGCTATAAAAAAATATGGCACGAAAAAAGGTAGTATCCTAGCAATTAAGCGAATTTTGAGATGTAATCCATTTTCAAAAGGTGGATATGATCCTTTAAAATAAGGAGGAAATATGCTTAAATTCTGTGCAAAAATTTTTGGCTTCGTTTTAAATTTTATTTATGGTATTGTTAATAATTATGGTTTAGCTATAATTATTTTTACTGTTATTTTAAAATTAGTTTTATTACCAATAACGTTAAAACAACAAAAAACTATGAAAAAATCTGCGTATATACAAGGTAAAGTAAGAGAAATACAAGATAAATATTCAAGTGATCCTACAAGAATGAATCAAGAAATTATGGATTTATATAAAAAAGAAAATATGAATCCATTTAGTGGATGTTTAAGTACAATTTTTCAATTTATTGTTATTTTATCAATGTTTTATTTAGTTAGTAGACCTTTAACATATATGTTAAATATGAATCCAGAGGAAATAAATAGTTATATAACCACTATTCAAAAAGAATCTCAAGAAAGTAATAATAATACACTTAGATATCCAGAAATTGCTGTAATAAATAGATTTGGAAATGAGGATAATAAAATAAATATTAATATGGATTTTTTAGGCTTGAATTTAAGTTCAGTACCAACACAAGATTATAAAGATCCTAAAGTATTTATAATTCCTATATTATATGTAATAACCTCAATTGCATCAATGAAAATAACAACAGCTTTAAATTCGAGTAAAAAAAATAAAGAGGAAAAGAAAAATATTAAAACTAATTTACCAAAAAAAGTTGATAATAATGAAGATGTTGATACAGCTGAAATGATGGAGCAGATGAACAAAAATATGAGTTTAATGATGCCAATTATGACAGTTAGTATAGCACTAATTGCACCTTTGGGTCTTGCTTTATATTGGTTTTTAAGTAATTTATTATCTATAGGTGAAAGAGTACTTGTATATAAAGTGTTTAAAACTGAGGAGGAATAATAAATGGAAAAAAGTTATATTTTCGAAGGAAAAACTACTACTGAGGCAATTGAAAAAGGTTTAAGTGAATTAAAAGTATCTAAAAACAAAGTAGACATAAAAATTTTAGAATCAGAAGAAAAAAGAAGCTTTTTTAGTATTTTAACGCCTAGAGTAGTAAAAGTCGAAATTACTTTAAAAGAAAATAATAAAGAAGAAAATAATAAAACTACAATACCAAAAAAGAAATTAGAAGTTAAAGATGTTGATATCAAAGAAATTGTTGAACAAGTTAACAAATTCATGAATGAATTTGTTTCAAAATTTGAAAAAAACAAATTATCTTTTAAAATAAGAGATGAAGAAAATTATATTTATGTTGATGTAGAAGGCGAAGATACTGGTTTTTTAATTGGATATAGAGGAGAAGTTTTAAATAGTTTACAAACAATATTAACAAATGTAGCCAATAAAAAATCTAATGGAAAAATAAAAATAGCATTAAATATAAGTGGATATAGACAAAAAAGAGAAAAAGATTTACAAAATTTAGCAGATAGAATTGCTTCTAATGTAATAAAAACTGGAAGATCAATTACTTTAGAGCCAATGAGTGCTTATGAAAGAAAAATAATACATTTAAGATTACAAAATAATTCTAAAGTAAAAACACATAGTGTTGGAGAAGAGCCAAATAGAAAATTAGTAGTATCTTTAAAATAAAAATATTTAAAAATCTGAAGTCAAAGTGAAGATTTTATAATCGAACTTTGACTTTTTTTTGCGAATTTTTATATTATATCATTTAAATATATTTGAAAAATGTTTTAATATATTTTTGACTCATTATGTAAAGTATGATATAATAACATAGATATTTTAACGGAAAGAAGGAAAAATATGAGTACTATAGTAGCTATTTCAACAGCTCCTGGAGTTGGAGGAATTGGAATAATTCGAATGAGTGGTGAAGAATCATTCGAAATTTTAGAAAAAATATTTAAGCCAAAAAGAAAAGAAAAAATCGAAAATATCAAAGGATATTCTATAAAATACGGAAATATAATAGATGGAAATCAAATAATAGATGAAGTTTTAGTTTCATATTTTAAATCACCAAAAAGTTATACTACAGAAAATATGTGTGAAATAAATTCACATGGTGGTTTAATAATGATGAATAAAATATTAGAATTATGTATAAAAAATGGAGCTATTTTAGCAGAGCCTGGTGAATTTACTAAAAGAGCTTTTTTAAATGGAAGAATTGATTTATCTCAAGCAGAAGCTGTTGTTGATATAATAAATTCTAAAACAGATAAGGAATTAAAAGTTTCTGTAAATCAATTAGAAGGGAACTTATCTAGAACAATAAAACAAATTAGAGATTCAATAATATCTATTATGGCAGATATTGAAGCAACAATTGATTATCCAGAATATGATATTGAAGAAGTTACAAATTTTCGAATTTTAGAAAATTTAAAAGAAGTTAGGAAAAAATTAGATAGATTAGAATTAAGCTTTGAAAATGGAAAAATTTTGAAAGAAGGAATTAATACAGCAATTATTGGAAGACCTAATGCAGGAAAATCATCTTTGTTAAATTTACTTTTAAATGAAGAAAGAGCAATTGTTACAGATATTGAAGGAACAACTAGAGATACAATAGAAGAATTTATATCAATCAAAGGAATTCCATTAAAAATAATTGATACAGCAGGAATTAGAGATACAGATGATGTGGTAGAAAAGATTGGTGTAAAAAAGGCTAAAGAAATTGCTGAAAAAAGTGATATTGTAATTGGAATTTTTGATATTTCTAAAAAAATTAATTCAGAAGATTTAGAAATATTGGAAATTTTAAAAAATAAAAATTCATTAATTCTATTAAACAAAATTGATCTAGTTGATCAAGTAGACATAACTCAATTTGAAAATATCGAATCTCCAATAATAAAAATGTCTACAAAGCTTGGAATTGGCTTAGAAGAACTATATAAAGAAATTGAGAAAATGTTTAAATTTGATCAAATTTGCAATGATGGAGAATTAGTTATAACAAATAATAGGCATAAATATATTATTAAATCTGCAAAAAATGATTTAGATAAATGTGTACAAACAATAAATGATGGAATGCCTATAGATATAATTTCTACTTATTTAAAACAAATTTTAGAGGAGCTTGGAAAAATTACAGGTGAATCTGTAACTGATGATGTAATTAAAGAAATTTTTTCTAAATTTTGTTTAGGAAAATAATGGAAATAAAATAAAAAACAACGCTTTAAAATGAAAAATAAGGCATTTTTATTAACTCAACAACAAATTACTTGATTAACTATATAAAATCGTAAAAATTAAATTTAATACGAACCAAAGTAGGTTTACATAATACTATATACGAAAAATCGTTAAACGCAGGTTCGTGGAACATTTTTTTAATGTTCCACGCTCAACTGAAAAAAGAAAGGAATTTTATTATGGGATATAATGCTGGAAAATATGATATAGCAGTAATAGGCGCTGGACATGCTGGATGTGAAGCTGCACTTGCCGCTGCTAGATTAGGAATGAAAACTTTATTGTTTTCAATAACACTTGAATGTGTTGCTAATATGCCTTGTAATCCACATATAGGAGGTACATCAAAAGGGCATTTGGTTAGAGAAATTGATGCACTAGGCGGAGAAATGGGGAGGAATATTGATAAAACTTACATACAATTAAAAATGCTTAATACTTCAAAAGGACCCGCTGTACATTCATTAAGAGCTCAAGCTGATAGAAAAAGATATCAGATGGAAATGAAGCATACTTTAGAAAAGCAAGAAAATTTATTTTTAAAGCAAGCAGAAATTGTTGATATAACTGTTGAAGATGGGAAAGTAAAATCTATTACTACACATTTAGATGCAACTTATGATGTTGATTGTGTAATTGTTGCAACAGGAACATATTTAAAAGGGAAAATTTTTATTGGTGATAAATCTTTTGAAAGTGGCCCTGATGGGGTTTTTCCTGCAAATAGATTATCAGACTGTTTAAAAAAATTAGGTATAGAGATTCAAAGATTTAAAACGGGAACTCCTGCTAGAATAAATAAAAAAAGTGTAGATTTTTCAAAAATGGAAATTCAATTAGGAGATGAAGATCCTGTTGCTTTTTCTTTTGAGGATAAATTAGAAAAAATAGAACAAGAACCTTGTTATTTAACTTATACAAACAATAAAACTCATGAAATTATAAGAGAAAATTTACATAGGTCACCATTATATGCAGGACTAATTGAAGGAACAGGGCCTAGATATTGTCCATCAATTGAAGATAAAGTTGTTCGTTTTGCAGATAAAGAAAGACATCAAATTTTTGTTGAGCCAATTGGAAAAGATACAGATGAATTATATATTCAAGGAATGAGTTCTTCACTTCCTGAGGATGTTCAAATAGCTATGTATAGAACACTTCCTGGTCTAGAAAATGCAGAGTTTACAAGGCCTGCTTATGCTATAGAATATGATTCAATAGAACCATCTCAACTTAAAAGTTCTTTGGAATTAAAGAAAATTAATGGATTGTTTTTTGCAGGACAAATAAATGGAACTTCTGGATATGAAGAAGCTGCCGCACAAGGGATAATTGCTGGAATAAATGCTGTTCAAAAATTAAAAGGAAAAGAACCAGTTATAATAGATAGATCTCAAGGATATATTGGTGTTTTAATTGATGATATAGTAACAAAAAGTACTCAAGAACCTTATAGAATGATGACTTCAAGAGCAGAATATAGATTATTATTAAGGCAAGATAATGCAGATATTAGATTAACTAAAATTGGTTATGATATTGGATTAATTAGTGAAGAAAGATATCAAAAGTTTTTAGAAAAACAGGAAAATATAAAAAAAGAAATTGAAAGATTAGAAACAACGAATATTAAGCCTACTAAAGAACTTAATGATTTTTTAGTTAAGCACGGAACTTCTCCTGTTGATTGTGGAGTAAAACTTGCTGAATTATTAAAAAGAACAGAAATAAATTATGAAATTTTAGCAGAAATTGATAAAAATAGACCAATTGTTGATAAACAAGTTAGTGAAGAAGCAGAAATTATGATAAAATATGATGGTTATATAAAGTTGCAAGAAAAACAAGTTGAATCTTTTAAAAAACTTGAGAAAAAATTATTACCAGATAACATAGATTATAATGATATTAAGGGAATTAGATTAGAGGCAAGACAAAAATTGAATAAATTTAAACCATATTCAATTGGCCAAGCTTCAAGAATATCTGGTGTTTCACCAGCCGATATATCTGTTTTACTTATCTATTTAGAAACATTAAAGAAGTAGGGGGTAAGATTTTGGATTTTGAAACTTTTTGTAAAATTTTTAAAGAAGAATTAGAAAAAAATAATATAAAATTAGATATAAATTATGATTTGTTTTATAAATACATGAAAGAAGTTCTTTTGTGGAATGAAAAGATAAATCTAACAGCTATAAAAGAGGAAAAAGAGTTTATTATTAAACATTTTGTAGATTCTCTTACCATAAAATCAATAATATCAGAAAAATCAAAAGTAATTGATGTTGGAACAGGTGCAGGATTTCCAGGAATTCCTTTGAAATTAGCTTTAGAAAATATAGATATTACATTAGTAGATTCTGTAAATAAAAAGGTTATGGTTTTAAATAGTATTATAGAAAAGTTAAATTTAAAAAAAGTTGAAGCAATTCATACTAGAGTAGAAGATATTGCACATAAAACAAATTATAGAGAAAAATATGATTTTGCAACTTCTAGAGCTGTTTCAAATTTAACTACTTTGTCTGAGTATTTATTACCTCTAGTAAAAATTGGAGGAAAAGTAATTTGCATGAAAGGGCCTAATATTAATGAAGAAATGGAAAATAGTAAAAATGCTATTAAAAAGTTAGGAGGAAGAATTGATAGTATTCTTTCTATTCATATTGATGATGATATAGAAAGAAATATTATTATTATAGATAAAGTAAGTGAAACGCCAAACAAATATCCAAGAAATTCTGGATTACCTTTGAAAAAGCCATTAAAATAGATTTATATATATAAAAATTTGATTGAATAACGAAGTAATCTTTAAAAAGATACTTCGTTATTTTTTGTAGCACGAATAATTTAACGTGTACATTGCAATATATTTTAATAGTCTAACATAAGAAAATGTTTTATGAGAAAAGATTTATTATTGTTTTAAATTAAAAAAATTATCGAGTAAAAAAATAAATAAAAAAAATTATTATTTTATATTGATTTTTTTTATTTTGTTTTTTATAATATATATTTTAAGAAAATGTTTTTTGGAGTTATAAGCCACTAAATATTATGTATATTAAGGTTAACCAGTATTGAAAATCGTGGAACACTATTGAAATTAGACTTTTTGGCAATTAAAAGTGTGGAACATTTTGTTATTTTTATGAATTTTTCGGTTTGAAAAAAATTGCACAAAAATCTAGCCATATCTTCACACTAATAATTTAATGTGTATTTTGTAATATATTTAAATAGTTTAACATAATAAAATGTTTACCATTGTTATTGAGTAGGGAAGTTTTCTATAGCAAGCTTAAAAAAGCTTACATACATTTTTTCAAAATAGTTGCACGAACAATTTAACTTAGGCTTTGCAGTATATTATAATAATCTAACATAATAAAATGTTTACCATTGTTATTGAGTAGGGAAGTTTTCTATAGCAAGCTAAAAAAAGCCTACATACATTTTTTCAAAATAGTTGCACGAACAATTTAACTTAGACTTTGCAGTATATCGTAATAATCTAACATAATAAAATGCCCAGTATTGTTATTAATAGTAAAATTCTCTATAGGCAGGTTTAATAAAGGCATATAAAATTGTATTAAAAATTGTATTAAAATTTGAAATAATTGTAAAAAATTTCAATATTTGTAAAAAAATATTTTTATCATATTTTATATAGTCAATTTAGGTAGAAATATAAAAAAATATATAGATTATCACTAAAATTTATTGACATATTTTTTAATTTTTTATATTATTATTGGAGATAATATAAGGAGGGATTAACTTGGGAAAAATAATAGCAATAGCTAATCAAAAAGGTGGTGTTGGAAAAACTACTACTGCTGTAAATTTAAGTACTATTTTGGCAAAAAAAGATAAAAAAGTAATGCTCATAGATGCTGATCCACAAGGTAATGGAACTAGTGGTTTGGGCATTGATAAGGAAGTAGAATTTTCTTTGTATGATGTATTAATAAGTGAAGTTGACATAATGTCTACGTTACAAGATACTTGTGTAAAAAGTTTAAAAGTATGCCCATCTAATATGAATCTTGCAGGAGCTGAAGTTGAGCTAGTTAATCTCATGTCTAGAGAACAAAGATTAAAAGAAAAATTAGATGAAGTTAAAGATAAATTTGATTATATTTTGGTAGATTGTCCACCTTCTTTAGGATTGATTACACTTAATGCTTTTACAGCTGCTGATTCTGTATTAATACCTGTTCAATGTGAATACTATGCATTAGAGGGTTTAGGACAACTTATTAATACAATAAATTTGGTAAAAAAACATTTAAATAAAAATTTGGAGATAGAAGGTGCTGTTTTAACTATGTATGATATGAGAACAAATCTTTCTAATCAAGTAGTTAAAGAAGTAAAAAGATATTTTGGAGAAAAAGTGTATAAAACTGTAATTCCTAGAAATATTAAACTTAGTGAAGCTCCAAGTTTTGGTATGCCAATATCATTATACGATCCAAAATCTAAGGGAGCAAGGTGTTATGAAAAACTTGCTAAAGAAGTGTTAAATAATACAAAAAAAATAGAGAAAAATGAGGAGGAATAGAAAATGGCTAAAATGTCTGGATTAGGAAAAGGCTTAGATGCATTATTTGGAAGTGCTAATTTAGTTGAAGAACAAGTATCTAATGCTTCTAAAAAAAATGATGAAAAAAAATCCGAAGGTGTAACAACATTAAAATTGATTGATATTGAACCAAATCCTACACAAGCAAGAAAAATTTTTGATGAAGAATCAATAGATGAACTTGCTGAATCTATTAAAACTTATGGTGTTATTCAACCTATAATTGTAACTAAAAAAGAAAAATATTATGAAATTATAGCTGGTGAAAGAAGATGGAGAGCTTCTAAAAGAGCTGGTTTAGAGGAAATCCCGGTAATAATTAGAGAAGATGATGAACAAAGAAATAGAGAAATATCTTTAATTGAAAATATTCAAAGAGAGGATTTAAATCCAATAGAAAAAGCAAGAGGAATAAAAACTCTTATGGATCAATATAATTTAACTCAACAAAAGATTGCTGATATTCTTGGAAAAAGTAGAAGTTCAATTGCAAATACTGTTAGAATATTAAATTTAGACGAAAGAGTAATAGAAATTGCACTTCAGGGTAAACTAACAGAGGGACATTGTAAAGCTTTAATGGCAATAGATGATCCTGAAAAACAATATCAAATGGCTTTAAGAATGATAGAATCTGGAGATTCTGTTAGAGAAGCTGAAAAGAAAATGCATATAAAGAAAAAAATGAAGAAAAAAGATGAAAAATATGAGGCTATTTATAGAGATATTGAACAATCTTTTAGAGGTTTTTTTGGTACGAAAGTAAAATTAGATGCTGGAACTAGAAAAGGAAAAATAATAATTTCTTATAATTCTAATGAAGATTTGGAAAGAATTTTACAATTGATTAAATAAGGATGGTAAGATGAACGATTTTATTGAATTTTTGAAAAGTGACAATTTTATTTTTTTTAATTTTTGTTTTGAAATTATTTTATTTATATTTTTAATTGTAGCTGTTTATTTATTTTATAAATTGAATAAAGAGTATAAGAGCTTTATGAACAAGCTAGGAAATGGAAATAATATTCCTGAAATGCTAAAAAAATATTTAGATGATGTAAATTTAATAAAAAAAGATAACAGTGAAATAAAAGCTTATTATACAAAATTAGATAGTGATATAGCTTCATGTATACAAAAGGTTGGATTAGTTAGATATAATGCTTTTAAAGATGTAGGAAGTGATTTAAGCTTTGCTATAGCTTTACTTGATAGAGAAGATAATGGAGTAGTATTAAATGGAATTTATGGTTCTGAATCATCAAATATATATGCAAAACCTATAAAAAACGGAGTTTCACAATATCAGTTATCAGATGAAGAAAAATATGCAATAGATTTGGCAGAGCAAACAAAAAATTTTATTGCAAAACATAGAAAATAACTATTGACAAATGTATTAATAATATGTTAATATATATGTGTTGTTAGAGAAATCTAATAACAAATGGAGAGGTGGTCGAGTTGGTTTATGGCACCAGTCTTGAAAATTGGCGTAGGTTAATAGCCTACCGTGGGTTCGAATC
>CANRGN010000021.1 GCA_947630235.1 uncultured Clostridia bacterium | reverse complement strand
GTTTTCTGGTAAATCATCTATATCAAACCATTTTAATTCATTTACTTCACCATCTTTAAAGTCAATTGTTCCTTTATAATCATTACAAATAAAAACATGATTTAATGCGTATACTTCATCACCATTTTTATAAATATTGAATAGATCTTTTCCTGAATATATTCCTAATAAAATTGGATTTATAGGCTCAATATTTAATTCCTCTTTTATCTCTCGTTGTAATGTTTCTAGATATTTCTCTCCTGGTTCCATTCCTCCTCCGTGTATTGCCCATTTTCCATTATCTGACCTTTTTTGTAATAATATTTTTCCTTCTTTGTAAATTACTAATGTTACTACTGGATTAAATATAGCCATATGTCCAATTTTTTTTCTTATTTCTAATACATAATCACTTTTCATTTTTTATTTTCCCCTAATTTTTTATTAATTTCTAACAATTTTTCCTCTAAACTATTATTTTACACCTAAAATTTTTTGGTTCATCTATCTTGCTTTTTCCACCTTTAAGATTTATCTTTTTGTCTATTTAATTATTTAATTTCCTAACATACTTTTTTAGAAAAATTGTAATATATTGTAAATTTACATAAAATATGATATACTATATTTAGTGAAAACTATTTGCAAAATCCTACCTGTTTTCACATTCGAATTTACGCAAAAAAAGTAAATATTTCAGGAGGTAAACTTATGAGAACGTACTATTTAGTTGATCAGCTTTTTGCAGCTGCAGACGACACCAAACTGATTCAAGATCGCAAGTCGACATTTATCGACTTGACAGCCAAAGGATATCTTCAGCCCGTGTTAGTATATCCTAAAGCAAATGTCAAAGAAGTCAGAATCAACTCCACAGCAATCCCCTATGGTTTTGTCGTAAGGGAAGTGGTTAAAAAACCTCATAGCCTTGATGGTTATGTTATATGTACTGCTCAGTAAGAACACTCAGCCTGCGAATGCGGGCTGAGTTTTTATTTATGCTTATGAATTTTTTCATATAATTCTTTTACCTTTGATATTAAATCCCATTTTATTTTAATTTCTTTTTGTTCTTTCAATATCTATATTTTTTATTAGTTCTTGCATAAATAATAAACTCCAAATTCATTAACATCATACTACAGTATTAATAAATTTGGAAATATTATATCAAATAAAATGCAGAAGAGCCAGTTTTATTTTAACATTTACAAAGAAAAATATTGAAAGAATTAAATACTTAAAATGGTGTTATGATAAATTATTATTAGATACTACTAATAATAATATTTTTAACTTAAAATCATGTTCTATTTGTTGTGTAGACTTTGGACAAAATATTGAATCAGAATTAAGAAAATTAAGACCAGCTATTCTCTAGCGTTCATAATCTTATAAAAAGATGTGAACTGTAATTCCTCTAAGTAGTAAATGTTATAAAGATAAATATTATTTTCATTGTGATATAACTGAAATACCTTGTAGTACTGCCAAATTGGAATCAATGTCTAACTTTAGTTAAAAAAAATTAGAGAACCTTAATAATAACAAGCGCCTACTCCATACGCAGAGCGAGAAGCTCCTAACTCTTTCATACCACATTGCTTTTTCAAAACTTTGCTCTGCTCCATTTTATTCACTATCATAACTTCTGCCAAGAATATAGCATGCTAGTTTATCTTCTTTTCTAGCTTTCATTTCTAAATCTTTTAAATCAAATATAATTGGCTTTATTATATTACTCCCATAAATTTTCTATGTGAAAATTTAACATTAGATTGCTTAACTATCGCATAACCGCATGGTTGTGTCTATTTTTATATTACTGCAATAATTCTCTCACATTCTTTCTATTTTATCATCTGTTAATGGATCTTTTACTTGAGTTAAAGTTTCTATTTTATGTATTACTTCATTTTTTACACTCCTATTCTTTAGTTTTCAGTCCTTTCATTATAACACTGCACATCTATAAAAGCAACTAAACTTCAAATAAATTTATATTGAAAACATTCCTATGAGCAACGAATTGTGAAATGTTGTACCTTTAATTTTAACCTTTTTATTTTTTTTCGAGAAAGTCTATCCAAATAAGAATTTATATGATATATTTTATTTACAATTTTGAGGATTTTAATTCTTTAATTTCTTGATTATTATCTTCTTTTGTATAAATTTGGCAAATTATATCATATACTAAAAAGGAATTTTCTAATACTAAAAAATCAATTTTGCTCAGCAATTTTCAATGGAAATTACTGTATGTTTCAAATCAATTTAATAAAAGTTTTATTGTATTAAAAATAGTTATGATTGGATTTTATTATATAAGATTTATTTTAAGGAGATAAGATATGACTGAAAAAATATGGAATTTTATAGAAAAAAATATATTTATAATATTCTTTTTTATTATTACTGCAATTTCAATTTATACTAGAATTGTATTATTAGATTATGTTTCAGGAGATTTTAATGGTTGTATACAACTATGGTTTAATGAATTAAAGGAAAATGGTGGATTACATGCATTAAGATTAGATATAGGAAATTATACCGCACCATATTTGACCATTTTGGCACTACTTACCTATTTGCCAATAAAAGCAATAGTATCTGTAAAAGTAGTATCTATCATATTTGATTATGTATGTGCCTTGGCTTCAATGAAAATCGTTTTTATTATATTAAAAGAAAATAAAAAAAAGGATTTTTATGCTTTAATTATTTATGGTGTAATTCTATTCTTACCAACAGTAATTCTTAATTCAGCCTGTTGGGGTCAAGCAGATTCTATTTATGTAGCATTTATTTTATTATCAATTTCTGCCCTATTAGAAGAAAAGTATCTAAAAGCATTTGTATTTCTAGGATTATCATTTGCTTTTAAGTTACAATTTATATTTATATTGCCATTATATATTTTAATTTATCTATCAAAAAGAAAATTTCCTATATGCTTTTTTTTAATAATACCATTAGTCAATATAATAATGTGTTTACCAGCAATTGCTTTTGGAAAACAAATCTCTAGTTGCATAAACATATATACTAATCAAACCTCAGAATATGAATTCTATTTAAGTTTAAATTTTCCAGGAGTATATCATTTAATCTTTCCAACGGATGATACTTATAACTTTGTAATGTCGCCAAATAAATGTTTTTCAAAAGTTGGAATTATGGCTACGATATTTGTATTTGTAATACTATCTTTTATGGTAATCTATAAAAAAATAAAATTTGATAATCAACAAATCATAGAATTTGGTCTTTTATCTATAATGATTTCAACATTTCTATTACCACATATGCACGACAGATATTTGTATGCAGGAGATATATTGAGCATATTGTATTTAATATATAACAAAGATAAAATATATGTACCTATAGGAATATCTTTAATTTCTGTGTACGGCTATACTAAATTTTTATTTGGAGATAGTTATAGTCCAATACAATATATAAGCTTTATATATCTAATATTAATAGTATTAGTAGCAAAAGATATTTACAATAAATACTTTGCAGATACCAATACTAATACAAATCGATTTCCAACCACAAATTCAAATAACTAATTTTTTTCGGAACACTATCTAGTTGTGCAGTATTTAGAAAATCAGAGGTTTAAAAATTTTACAAGGAGGTGATTTCATGAAAAAAAATTATTATGTTTTTTTTGCATATGGATGTTACTAACTATAACAGTTTTTGCAAAAGAAGATTCGATTGGTTCAACACTTCTTGAACGAATATCATATATACAGAAGTGTGCTGGACCAATGCCGTTGTTACTTACTATATCGTTAGTAATATTATATATTTTGGCTGAAATATGTTTTATAATATATAATAAAAAATTTAAAAATATAAAAAATGATTTAAAAGAAAATAAAACATCAGATTATTTACCTGTTGTTTATGGAGTAAGGGCTATTTCTTTAATCTTAATAGTTATGTTTCATATTTGGGAACAAACTTGGATATTTTATAATTTAAGGATAAGTGAAACAAAGTTATTTGTTTAATCTCGAAGTATTTCAGCGTCACGGATATATAGCAATAGATATATATTTTTTGTTGAGCGGATTTTGCTTATTTTATCCGATAGCAAGAAATATGTTTGGTGAAATTAAATTTACTGGTTGGAAAGAGTTCTTTATAAAAAGAGTTCGAAGGATATATCCTGTTTATGTTTTTCTACTTATAATAGCTATAATTTTTCCAGCTTTATCTATGAACTATTCTGCAAATAATGGATTATTATACACCGCAAAACATTTTTTCTCACATATTCTTTTTTTAAATAATTTTTCAAGTGAAACCTTATCGAGTAT
The DNA here is from genome assembly GCA_947630235.1 of uncultured Clostridia bacterium. GTDB lineage: Bacteria > Bacillota > Clostridia > TANB77 > CAG-508 > Scatovivens. Next base: position 28,269 of record CANRGN010000021.1, on the reverse strand, counting down.
AATTGGTACTGCATGGTTTTTGCCTGTGATAGTTCAATTTTATATAGTATTTCCTTTAATATGTAAATTTTTTAGAAAAAAGCCAATATTGACATTTTTAGGAATGACTGTTGTTGCAGTATTGGTAAGACTAACATTACTTTGTAATTTTGATCTGGGTTCACAAATGAGTCAAGCTTTTATGCCTGAATATCTTGATGTTTTTGGCTTTGGTATGCTTTCTGCTTATTTTGTTGTTTATGCAAAACATAAGATTAAACATATATATGAAATGAAATTTTATATGACTTTGATGTCTATGATTTGTGTTTTAGCTGCAATAGGTTATTTTTTTTGGATTAGTAATATGCATATGCCTGATGGTATTTATGGTGGTAATATGTATTTTAGAACATTATATCGTGGAATTTTTGCTATGATTGTTGCAATATTTATGTTCACCACTTGTTTTTCCTATGATTTTTGGAATAAAAAAATCTGGGGCAATAAGTTTTTTGTGTTTTTGTCGTCTATATCTTATGCAATGTTCTTGTGTCATCAAAATATTTGTTTATTTTTAAAGAAAATAAATATTCCATATACTACGGCTAATCCAGTGATGGATGATCGTCCAGCAATGGAAGGATTAACTTTATTGTGTTTAATAATTTCTATTGCAACTAGCGTGATATTAACAAAATATGTTGAACAACCCATTTGTAAATATGGATACAAAGGTTATTTTAAGAACATAAAAAATAGGTTGTTTTCTTTTGTATGTCATAATCGTGTTGTGAACCAAAAAACTAAAAAAATATCTAATTACCTCATAATATGTGGGTGTATAATTTTAACTTTATCTTTTATATGGAATTTTACCCAACAATATCCATGGTCAACAAACAATTTCAATTCATATATCTTGCAAGTCCAATCATGGTTGCAAGGCAAACTTGATGTAAATAACATTGAATATTTAGAACTTGCTATTTTTAACAAAAAATACTTCGTTAGTTTTCCACCATTTCCATCATATATTATGTTACCATTTGTTGCTATTGGATGGAATAATTGCGATGGATTTATAACTATCTTTTTTACTCTTGTAGGTGCCATATATGCTTATAAACTTGCAAGTTGCTTTAGAGAATCAAATATCATCTGTATTTTTTGGACATTATTTCTTGTAATAGGGTCAAACACTCTATTTACTGCAATTACACCTTACGTATGGTTCATTGCTCAAAACATGTGCTTTTCATTACTCATTATATCACTTTATTATGCAAAAAAAGGCAATGGTAAGTTATCTCTTATTGCATGGGCATGTGCTGTTGGTTGCAGACCTCTTTCACTTTTTTATATTTTCTTAATAACTTATTTACTATATAAAAACTTAAAACAAAAAAATCCAGAAAAAAATATTATAAACATTATTATATCCCAATGGAAATGGTATATAACACCATCTATAATAATACTATCATATATGTTACTTAATTTGGCAAGATTTGGAAACCCTATCGAATTCGGACATAACTATTTACCTGAATTCATGCACTCTGAACATGGACAATTCTCAATACACTATATCTTAAATAATATTAAATCTCTATTCCGCTTTCCATTAACAACAGAAAACGGACATATAAAATTTTTGACATACAATGGTTTTTGTATGTTCATAGCTAGCCCATTATTTTTAGTATATGTTATATATATCATTCAATTCTTTATAAAAAAAGAAAAAGAAAATCGATATGAAATCATAATTGCCAGTATAATACTAATAATTGAATTATTATGTATAACATCACATAAAACAATGGGTGGATATCATATTGGAAATAGATATACAAATGATGTATTACCACTTGCATTATTCAGCATATTGTCATATAAATCCGCTAATAAACAAAACTCTTTAATAATCATACCATTATTCTTTGTAGGTTTTATTCTTAACACGATATGGTGCCTGATATATTATAAAGTAGGATAAGAAAAAACTTGAATATTCTTATCCAAATGGTTGTACTGAATGAAGTAATACTAATGTAAAAAAGAAATGGATAAGCTTTTATAGCTTATCCATTTTAACTTTTAGCAAAGAGTCTAATTTGTGAAATCCTATTTACATCAAAAACATATTTTTTACATTCATTTATTTATTATTATAAATATCTTTTTAATTTATATTACTTTTTCTTATAAAATTTTTTGCTCCTATATATTATTCCTAAGAATGCTCCAATTGAAATTATTAGTATAACTATGAATTTAATGATATTATCTCCTGTTTTTGCATTGTTTTCTATATCACTTTCTCCAACATACTTATTTTCAGATTTAGACGTATCCTTTGATTGTGATAGTTCATCAGAAGTAAATGGTGATGGATCTACATTTAAAGCTTCTATTGAGCTTGGTGTTGGCGTTGATGTTGGTGTTGATGTTGGCGTTGGCGTTGGCTCTTCTGATGGTGAAGGCATTGGCTCTTCTGATGGTGAAGGCGTTGGTTCTTCTGATGGTGAAGGTGTTGGCTCTTCTGATGGTGAAGGCGATGGCTCTTCTGATGGTGAAGGCGTTGGCTCTTCTGATGGTGAAGGCGTTGGCTCTTCTGATGGTGAAGGCGATGGCTCTTCTGATGGTGAAGGCGTTGGTTCTTCTGATGGTGAAGGTGTTGGCTCTTCTGATGGTGAAGGCGTTGGCTCTTCTGATGGTGAAGGTGTTGGCTCTTCTGATGGCATTGGCCATCCTGTTGGAGTTGGCGTCGGTGTTGTTGTTGGTGTTGGCGTCGGTGTTGGAGTTGGCGTTGACTTTGGAATTGGCGTTGGTAATGTAATAGAACCAAAATGAGGTACATGCCAATCAGAATTGCAACATACATAACTACCAACTATCCATCCACATCCAGATTGGTTAACATAAACGTTAGCAGCAGGAGCGATAATGGTAGCAAATATATTCTCTGAATTTAGATACACATTACCATTTCTAACAATTAAAAAAAACACATTGTTTGGTGATGCACCTTCAAATGTTACACTATCTATAGTTACATTGTATGAATCTGTTCCAAATACTACAGTTTGATCAGGACGCATCTTTAACTTCACATTATTCAATGAGTCGTCTATAAAAAAATAAATAAAATCTTCTTCTCTATTTTCTATATTTATTTCCTTATTTGTTCCTATATCTTCAATACGTGTATTATATAAGAAATCATTACAATAATCTCTAAATTTATAAAGTGCATCTTGAATTCCTTTTTCGTTATTTTTTTCCCTAACCAAATCATTCTCAATAGAGCCATCTTCTTTATATACATTGTATGTCGTCTCCGACCTGCGTACATAGTTTCTAATAGCAAAATTTGTATGTAAATCATGATTTTGCTCTAAGTCCCTACATAAAATACCATATCTTCCAAAATTCTCAAAATAATCATATTCATTTTCCTCATTCGTATTTACAGATTCACTATTTGTATATGTTGTAAAAACAAATACAAATAACAAAATAGCCACAATATTAGCAGTAATCATAGATATCAATGTTACATTTTTCTTTTTTCTTTTCATTTTATAGTTCTTCCTCTCTCTTTTGTTTTTTTATACTTATTTTTCTTCATCTTATCAACACTTTACAAAAATATCGATACAATTAGAAAAATACAATGACTTTCAAACTATAGAAACTATCTATCATTTTACGATTTTCTAAATACCTTCTTCTCTCTATACTAGCTCTACAAAATAAAATACTAACGCATAATATCAATATTTTTAACCCAATATATTTCAAATTAATAGTATATAATGATAAAATAAATATATAATATTATTTTTATAATGTTAAATCAAATAAATATTCTAAACAAAAGTTGATACACAACTTATTTTTTATCAATTTTATTTTAACATCTTTTTTTATTTCATTCTATAAAATTTAGATTGCATTTTAATCGCATTTTAATTGCATTTTTATTACATTTTTACTATCATTTTTGATTTATTTAGATCATTCAACTTTCCACTATCACAAAATTAATATTTTCGTTCTATGAACAAAATTAATTCTTTATGTAAAAATAACTAAATATTTTTAAAAAATTTTCCTCATTTCTTAAAAATATTAATAAATTCAAGATTCCATCACTTTAGTTCTATCACTATATTGTGTATCTACTTTCAATCCAGAATAAATTGCTTTCTGCCAAAAAAAGAACACCATATGGTGTTCACTATCTAATATACATTTTATCTGTATTTGAAATTTTTTTGCCAATTGCTCCCAGAATAATATACTGCAATAATTTGTACTTCTTTTATTTCTTCGATTATTCTATAAAAAATCATAAAGTTTTTTACATTTATTTTTCTTATATCACTTTTCTATGTTATTTCATTGTCAATAACATTATATATATCAGCAGTATCTTTTAGTTTTAAGATTTCTTCCTTGAAAGCTTTACGATGTTGCTCAGCAATTTCTGGCTCTTTTAATTTTGTCTTTATATATATTATAATTTCTTTCATATCGTCCTTGGCTTCATCTAGAATTTTTACATTGTATTTATTCACTTTTGTGTCACCTCAATTATAAACTATCAATTTCATCAAAAGCTTCATCAATTGTAAGCAATTTTGCTTTTCCACTTTCAATTTTTCCAATTCTTTCACTCAATTTTCTCTTTAAATCTTCATTATCCTTTATAATTAATTTTTCAGGCATAGTCTTTTCAATATATTTTAAAGTTAAATAATCAGCATAGTTCAATAATTCTTTAGCAACTGAATCTGGAATCAAATCAATTATATCATATAATTCTTTTTTGGCTTCAGTCATTTCTATGCACCTCCTTATTTGATTATCCTATATAATTATTTTACTATCTTTTTCATATAGTATCAATAATTTTGCTAAAATTTTGTATTGTCATTTTGATTACATCTTTTATTTTTAATTTTTAAATCGTTCATATTTCAAATTTCTTCCTATTTTACTTTAATAAATTTATTACATCATTATGTGATGTCTAATTGTAATAAAAAAATTATCTAATATTCATATTGTTTTTTCCTCCTTTCTCGAAAAATTTAATCTATATAAATAAATTACATAGTCTTCTTTATTCCTATAATACATTGTCTTAAATTTCTTTGATTTTCGGTACATGTTATGAGTGTAATTCTGTTATCTTCTGTTTGATTTAAAACACATTTTCCTATTGGTTTTAAATAAGTTCCATCTGCTATTGGTGCTTTATCCAGACCTATCTTTTCTATTGAAATATAGCCTTTATTTTTTTCATCTAATGCAAGAACTTCTACTGCCTGTTCCTCTATCGTTTTTTCTTCTGTAACAATATTGTTGTTATCACTTTCTTTATATTTTTGTACTCCATATATAAACCATAATGTATCTGTTTCTTTCTTATAAATATTTTCTAAAAACTTACTTTCTTCACTTTGAGAAATTACATATTCTGTTTTAGTTTTTTCTTCATTTGCGAAACTTTTATTTACAATTCCATTTAATAAAGTTAATATTACCGCAGGAATTATAATCATATTAACTAATACTCTACCTAACATAATTAATATTCCTCCTCATCTTCTTCGTCTGATTCGTTATACTCTAATTCTTTGTCCATTCTAACAACTATAAACTTCATAATATTGTCATCTATTCTATACTGTCTTTCTAATTCAGTTATATCTTCTGGTTTTGAATAAAATTTTAAAACAGCATAATAACCAGTATCATTTTTTTTATTTCATAAGCTAGTTTCTTTTCTCCTAATTCTTCCACTTCTGACTCTTTGCCTGAAAATCATTGCATCATATCTTTACTTTGATATTGTGTCTTTTATTTCTTTTTCTTCTAATTTTGGATCTATAATAACTACACTTTCATATATTTTATTAGTATATCTATCTGATATGTAAATCTCTCCCGTATCTCGAATATTTAGTATGCTATACAAATGATCTTCTGCTTTTACTTTTGTTCCATTTTGTAATTTAAAAGTAACTGATTTTTTCTTCCAAAAATTGATTAATTTTAGCAATTTCATTGTAAATTGGTGGTGTTAAACCTTTAGTATATTGCTCATAAGCAAGTATTAGTTTTAATTTTTCCTCACTATATACTTTCTTTAGAATTTCCTCATCTGAAATATTAAACTCTTGTTTTTCTAGGTTATATTCAAATGAAGTACCTCCATACCTACCCGTATAAAGTACTACTATTCCATTATCCACCTGATTTAAAGCAATATAATATTTTTTTACTGCCTCAGTATCATTTCAAATCTATTGCATTTTTTTAAAACTCAAATGATTTAGTAGTATTATTAGAATATTCTTTTACAGAAAATTCAGTTATATAATCAGTATTATTGATATTATCATATATATATTTTTGTAATTCTTTATCCACAATGTTTCTGATTTTTCCCCTATAACTTCTGTAATATTGATTATTTTCAAGCCATTTTCTTCTGCCTTTTTAAAAACTCCACTTTTATATTCTCTAGTAAATTCATAAGTATCTAAACCATATATCTTGTCTGGCTCTGATTTTAAAATCATTAGTTTAGGTCTGATTTCTGTTTCGTATGAGTTTAACCTAATATCATCAAAATTACTTTTACATAATTTAGTTTTGTTTTAAAATTTTCTAACATGTTTTTTCTCCTTGAGCATGAAAAAAAGCCAGTTGTTAAAACTGACTTTTGCTCACAATTTTTTATAATAAGATTTTATATTGCTTTTTTATATGTGTCAATAAATGGATTTTGAAACAATTTTGAAATTTGTTTTTAGAATAATTTTAATTTAATTTCTTATTTTTTACAAAATTTTATTCTTTTACAATATTGTAATTCACTATTATACTTTTATAATAACAAAAAAACATCTAATCTTTTTAAAAATCTAAAACAATTATAAAAATGATATGTATATAGAATGTTTACCAAAATCAATACTTATATCATTATCAATGAATTAAAATATGATAAATAGCTTTTAATTCATATTTCTTACTAACTATTCATTTTTTATTTCTTTTTATTTTTTGTGTTATTTTTTTTCTCTTATATATTGTTACTAATAAGATTCCAATAGAAATTATTAGTATAAATATCACTTTAATAATATTATCTCCTGTTTTTATAACATCATCTTCAATATTATCTTCTTCAATAGATTCATCTTCGTATGTATATGGTTCTTCAAATTGTGATGATTCATCAGTTGTATATGATGACATATCATCAAACTGTATTGGCTCTTCTGATGGTGAAAGCGTTGGCTTTTCTGCTAGTGTTGGTTTCTCTGATGGTGATGGAGTTGACTCATCTGATAGAGATGATTCTGGTTCTTCTGTTGGTGATAGCTCTGGTTCTTCTGTTGGTGATGGTTCTGGTTCTTCTGTTGGTGATGGCTCTGGTTCTTCTGTTGGTGGTGGACATGGTGGTGGCTCTTCTGATGGTGGTGGGCATGGTTCTGGCTCTTCTGATGGTGATGGCCATGGCTCCATTTCTACATTATACAATGGATCTTCTCCATTAATAATAAAAGGTAAAGTCCAGTTAGCATTACAATTTACAGTTTCACCAACTAGCCAACCATATCCAGATTTGTTAATAGTAACATTAGCATTAGGAGCAATAATAGTTGCATATAAATTCTCTGAGTCAAGTTGTACATTTTGAGTCTCTGGCATATTAAAAATTACATTGTCTGCAATATCTGATAATGCTGTTGACTCCACTGAATTCACTACCAGTGTTACACCATATTTTTTAATAGTTACTTCTTTATTTGAAGGTAAGTTAAATACTACTGTTTGATTAGGGCGCATTGTTAACTTCAAACTTTTTATTGTAATACTTTCATCTCCTGTATCTAGATTCAAGCAAATAAAATCTTTTTTATTCGAAACATCAATTTCGTAATTATTATCTTCATCTATTAACAGTTCTGATGGAAATTTACTTAATAAACCAGTTGACTCTTCAGAAATTTTTTCAAACCAATCATTAACATAATCTTCAATACCACAATATTTAATTTTATTATTACTATTATATAAACCAGAAGCATTAGACCCATAAGAAGTTAAAGAAGTATTCATTTTATAACGATTATTATTTCTATGATATACAGCAATAAAATTTGTATTCAAATCGTGACTTAAATTTAATTTTTTACAAATAATACCAAAGTACCCATATTTTTCAAGAAATTCAAGTCTCTTCCCAATACTTGTATCGTTTATATTACTTGTATCGTTAGAGTCACCTCTTGAATTTGTTGAAAACAAGAATACAATTAAGAAAATAACTAAAATATTTGCTGAAATCATAGATATAAATGTTACATTTTTCCTTTTCATTTTATATTTTCCTTTCCCTTTTGTTTTATAAAATACTTATTTTAATTTCATCTTAGCAATTATTTAGAAAAATCTCCATTACCTTTATTATTCTTATGTATTGTTAATGCTAATATTATTATAGAAACTATTAATATAGTTAATAATTTAAATATATTATCTCCTGTTTTTATGTTATTTTCTTCATTATTAATTTCACTATTAGACTTATTATTTTCATTATTAATTTGATTAGTAGATTCATTATTAGCTTCATTTGTAATACTTACACCATCTTTTAATTCAGTATTTTCATTAGTAATATTTCCACTAATTTCGTTTCCTAATACAGTTTCATTTTTAACTTTTTCATTATAATCTACACTATCTGATGCTTCTTTAGATTTGCTTGTATAATAAACATTTATATAGTTTTTTGATTCATCAGATGATATTTTCAATGGATAATTTTCTATCATCTCCAATACAAAACCATCTTTCAATTTTTCTATATAATCATTTACTTTACTCTCATATTCTTCACTATCTATTTCAATAACATCTACATCTTCTTTTCCATCATAAAAATAATGTACCACATATGAATACTTAGTTTTAGGTTCTTGTGATGGCGATGGTTCTTCCGATGGTGAAGGCGATGGCGATGGCTCGTCTGATGGTGAAGGCGATGGTGATGGCTCTTCTGATGGTGAAGGCGATGGCGATGGTTCTTCTGATGGTGAAGGCGATGGCGATGGTTCTTCTGATGGTGAAGGCGATGGTGATGGTTCTTCTGATGGTGAAGGCGATGGCGATGGTTCTTCTGATGGTGATGGCGATGGTGATGGTTCTTCTGATGGTGATGGCGATGGCTCTTCTGATGGTGATGGTGGTATTGGTAATGGACTAGGAGCACCTAAATGAGGTACAATCCAATTAGCGTTGCAAATTACAGTATCTCCAACTATCCAGCCTTGTCCAGGTTTGTTAACAGTAACGCTAGCATTAGGTGCGATAATTGTGGCACCTATGTTTTCTGAATTTAGCTTCACTATTGTTGCATATGGTATATTAAAAATTATACTGTCTAATGAGGGCGATGACTCTTCAGAAGATGATGAACATTCTATTGTTACATTATTAATATCTACTTCTCTGGTTGTAAGTAAGGTAATTACAACTATTTGATCAGGATTCATCTTTAAATTCAAATCATTTATTGTTATAAATGCCTCTTCAAACTTCAAAATAACTCCATTTTTTTTATCTTTTATATTTATTTCTTTATCTATATCACTTATTATAGTTCCTTCATTACAATCAAAAGCTCTAGAATAATTGTCAAATTTTTTAAGCGCATCTTTAATTTCTTCAGAAAACTTTTCATTTATAGTACAATTAGAATTATCTTTTAAATAATCCGTACCACTTGCTACTTTACCAATACAAATATCATCTTTCTGTTCTACTTTGCAATTACCATCTCTTGGTATATATTCACAGGTAGCAAAATTTGTACTTAAAGAGCAATTTTGTTCTAATCTTTTACATATAATACCAAAACTTCTAAAATTATTATAAAAATCATAATTTTTTTCTTCACTAATACCCTCAGATTCACTATTTGTATATGTTGCAAAAACAAATACAAATAAAAAAATAGCCACAATATTAGCAGTAATCATAGATATCAATGTTACATTTTTCTTTTTTCTTTTCATTTTACATTTCTTCCTCTCTCTTTTGTTTTTTTAAATATTTATTCTAATTCCATTTTAGCAATAACAGAAAAATATCAATGCAAATAAGAAAATACAAACAATTTTCTATAATATAAAAAATTTTTATATTTTTTATTATTTTTCATATCATTTTATATTTACTTTTATTGTAAATTCACTCATAAATATTCTAATATAAAATGATACAAAACCTATTATAATTAATAATATTTTATCAAATTTTATTGTTTCATTCTATAAAATTTATATTACTTTTAAATTACATTTTTCACTACTAATACACTATATAACCTCAAATTTTAGTAATTAGTAATAAATTCATTATTACTAAATATTGCCATATGATTTCATACTTATATAAAAAAATTTTGGTTCTATAAAAAATATTGAAGTAATTACTTTTTATAACTACCCATATTTATTATAGAACCAAATAGCTTGAGATATTAAATATTTAAATTATAATTTTTTTATAAATCTTGCCAATATTCTTTTATTTGAAATTGAATTAATTTTTAAATAAAATCTTCTTTTATTTTTTTATATATAAATTATTTTATTCTACTACTTTTATCTCCATTACCTTTATTATTCTTATGTATTGTTAATGCTAATATTATTATAGAAACTATTAATATAGTTAATAATTTAAATATATTATCTCCTGTTTTTATGTTATTTTCTTCATTATTAATTTCACTATTAGACTTATTATTTTCATTATTAATTTGATTAGTAGATTCATTATTAGCTTCATTTGTAATACTTACACCATCTTTTAATTCAGTATTTTCATTAGTAATATCTCCACTAATTTCGTTTCCTAATACAGTTTCATTTTTAACTGTTTCATTTTTTTCTTTTTCAATTTTAACTGTTTCATTATAATCTACACTATCTGATGCTTCTTTAGATTTGCTTATATAATAAACATTTATATAGTTTTTTGATTCATCAGATGATATTTTCAATGGATAATTTTCTATCTTCTCCAATACAAAACCATCTTTCAATTTTTCTATATAATCATTTACTTTACTCTCATATTCTTCACTATCTATTTCAATAACATCTACATCTTCTTTTCCATCATAAAAATAATGTACCACATATGAATACTTAGTTTTAGGTTTTTGTGATGGAGATGGTGATGGTTCTTCTGATGGTGAAGATGATGGCGATAGTTGTTCCGATGGTGAAGGCGATGGCAATGGCTCTTCTGATGGTGAAGGCGATGGCAATGGCTCTTCTGATGGTGAAGGCGATGGCGATGGCTCTTCTGATGGCGAAGGCGATGGCGATGGCTCTTCTGATGGCGATGGTGATGGCGATGGCTCTTCTGATGGCGAAGGTGATGGCGATGGCTCTTCTGATGGTGAAGGCGATGGCGATGGCTCTTCTGATGGCGATGGTGAAGTTGATGGATCATCAGGCCAATCTAGATCCGAACGCTTTGAAAAATATCCTGGTTTAGTTGGTGCATCATCTATTCGAGCATAATTCGAATCATTATATTCTTTATTATATTTTGTTCCTTTTCCTCCAATTAACTTATTGCATCCAGAAAACATATAGGAAGAATCTTTTACATTTTCTGTTGTCCATTTATCTCCAACATTTATTCTTCTTATTAAAACACAACTACTAAACATTTGAGTCATATTAGTAACTTTACTTGTATCAAAACTTGATATATCTAATTTTGTTAACTGGCTACAATTATAAAACATGTTAAACATATTTGTTACATTACTTGTATCAAAACTTGATAAATCTAATTCTTGTAAGTCGTTACAAGAAGCAAACATATTAGCCATACTTGTTACATTACTTGTATTAAAACTTGATATATCTAATTTTGTTAACTGGCTACAACCATAAAACATTCTATCCATATTTGTTACATTACTTGTATCAAAATTTGATAAATCTAATTCTTGTAAGTCGTTACAAGAATAAAACATGTTAGCCATATTTGTAACCTTACTTGTATCAAAACTTGATAAATCTATTTTTGTTAAATTAAAACAAAAATAAAACATGCTAGACATATCTGTAACATTACTTGTATTAAACTTTGATAAATCTAATTTTGTTAACTGTCTACAATCAATAAACATGCTAGACATACCTGTAACATTACTTGTATTAAAACTTGATAAATCTAATTCTTGTAAGTCGTTACAATTACCAAACATGCCAGACATATCTGTAACATTACTTGTATCAAAACTTGATAAATCTAATTTTTGTAAGTTGTTACAATTATAAAACATTCCATTCATATCAGTAACATTACTTGTATTAAAACTTGATAAATCAATATCTTTAAGGTACATCAAATCCCAAAACATCAAACCACTGTCTTCATTTAATGAAGGTTTTGCATCCTCACTCCACCAATATATTACTTCATTTTCAAACCACATGTAAATTGGAGTTTTTGAATCACTAGTGGAGACGACATTCTTTTCTTCTGACATGTTTTCTTCATCTATTGTATCTTTTTCATATCTTTTTATTGCTGTTATTTTGCTACCATTTGCTAAACTCTTCATTTTTGAATTTACATTCTCACCAGTATCAAATACAGCCTGTTTATCTTCTGCTTCTGATTCTGATTCATTTAAAATAGTTCCTTGTGTATTAGATTCACTATTTGTATATGTTGCAAAAATAAATACAAATAAAAAAATAACTAAAATATTTGCCATAATCATAGATATTAGTGTTACATTTTTCTTCTCTCGTTTCATTTTATATTTTTTCCTCTCTCTTTTGTTTTTTAAAATACTTATTTTAAATTCATCTTAGCAATAATTAAAAAAAATATCAATATGAATAAAAAAATACAAAAAATTTACAATTATATAGAAAATTTGTATATTTTTATAATTAATAAATCCAAGATTCCATCACTTTAGTTCTATCAATATATTGTGTATCTACTTTCATTCCAGAATAAATTGGATAATAAACTAGAAAACAGCAAAAAAATACTGTAATTAAACTTCCTACAAATAAATTTTTCAATTTTAATACATTTCCTAATCTTTGATTCATAATTTTTTTTAAATATCTTTCCAGTTTGGCAATTCCCCAAACTATAGAAAGCATAACATATGGCAAAGTAATAAAATAATGATATAAAAACATAATTCTTCCAATAAAAATATATGGCATCCAAGTTGCTAATATCATAACAATTAGTATGAAGTCTTTTGGATTTCTCTTTAATAGGCAATATAGAATTTGTTCTATCACAAAAATAATAGAACACCACCAAATCATTGGATTTCCTAAACATGAAATAGTAGACTTCATTGAATTATAATACGTTTTTTGATAATACCATATTGGTTTATATAAAAATGGCCATGTATACCATTTCGAAGAAAAACTATGAGTTGCATTTAAATTTGCATGATATTTATACATATTTATTTGATATTCAAAAAAAGTTTTAAAATCTTTTATTCTACATCCTGGATTAAGAAAATTTGGAATATAAGAAATTATATATATTAATATAGGAACTAAAATAAAAAAAATAATACAAAGTAAAAAAGTTTTTATATTATCTAATTTAATTCTTTTGTTTATAACTATTTTATAAATAAATTGACTAATAAATATAATAGCTAATCCTAAAGCAACCCAAAAGCCTGTCCACTTTGTAGATATTGCCATTCCCAAAAATACTCCAGAAAAAAATAAATATTTTACTTTTTTTATATTCAAATCATGTAATGGAGAAAATATGTATTTTAACATAAATAAAAAAGCAACTAAAGAAAATAACACCAAAAAACTATCTACTGTACCTATCCTAGTTTGAACAAAGTGCATTCCATCTAAACTCATTATAAGTGCTGAAATAATTCCATAACGTTCTTTTTTAAATAACACAATTCCTATACAATACATTACATATATCATACATATTCCTGCCAGATTTTGAAATAATCTATATGCAAATGGATTAAAACCAAAAATCTTAATAGAAAAACTTATAATATCTTTACCCAAAGGAGGATGTGTATTTTCTTTTATCTCTCTACCTATTACTTGCTCATAACCAGCTCTCGTAAAATAAATTTCATCAAAATATGTACTATTTAAATAACTACAATCTTCTGGTACCAAATTTTGCTCATCTATTAACTTTTTATCTTTTTCTTTTAAATACCTTAAATTAACTTTTTTTCCCTCTTCATCATATAATGCAATTTCACCTAAATCATTTTGATTATTCTTGGATTTTATGAAAATATTATTAAAAATATTTTCAGAATTAATATCGCATTCTATCCATTTAAATACAGAAATGTAATTTAATTCTTCCTGAATGTAATATTTTGAATCTGGAATTTTATCATTATCTAAATAAATTTCAAAATCATCTGAATTGCAACCAACAAAAAGTTTTATTTTACTTATCTTACTTTCTTTATCCAATTGTAAAATAGAAGTTTCATTGGCATCATATGTTTTAAAACTATTTGGAATTGCCTTATCCCCAAGATTTATAAAGGATACAATAGAATAAATAATTAAAATAATTAATATTTTCCACTTTTTTCTTATTATTTTCATTTAAACTCTCCATAACATATAAATACACTAAAATATATCAATTTAATATCATATGACATTTTACTCTCAATCATATCAACTTTCTACTTAAATCCCAAAACAAAAATCCAACTTTAAGAGTAAAATGCCTTTTTCCCCTAAAAACGGAAATATCCAAATACTATAATCATATTCGATACTAACATTAAGAGTAAAGTCAATTCAAATATACATAAAAAAAACATATTTTTTCCGCCTTTTCATTTTTTTCATCATATTTTGTAATTCAAAACAGATAAAGATATCTATTCCATTTCCATATATATCTTTTAATTTTTTTATTAACTCTATTGCTAGATTTGGTTCATATGTATTTTTATAAAAGTATCTATATCTATTTTGTATACGATTTTCCTTTTTATATTTGTAAACCAATTTTCTTTTATTATATTTAATTTACTTTATCATATTCTCCTGAAAAGAAAACTCCATTACCAGCATATGGATTTACACCACTAGGATATTCTTCTATAACTTGAATATATTGGAATTCTGGATTACCTTTAGCAGCTGCAATATCCCCACTACTATAAAAATATAGTGCTTCATCATCTTTATTTTGAGTTTCAACATCAATATTAGTATTTTCGTTATTTTCATTTGCTATGTCTACTTTGGATAAATTATTACTTGATTTCTCCTCTGTTTCATTGTTATTTTCATTTGTTATATCTACTTTAGATAAATTACTTGATTTATCTTCTACCTCATTATTATTTTCATTTACCATGTCTACTTTTGATAAATTCATTGAAGTCTCTTCTAATTCATTAGTTTTTTTATTTGTAACTTGCTTATTTTTTACCAGAAAATAAGTTCCAACAACTATTCCGATAAGCAACACAATAGCTACTATTACCAAAATAGTTTTACTTGATTTTTTCATAAAAATTTCCCCCTTTTAATAATTTGATTTTATTCTTTGGTTAACAAAACTCACTTCTATTAAAATTATACCCAAAAACTTCTATCAGTTATTTTTGAATTTCTTTAAAAAATATAGACACCGGGACGGGATTTTTGTCTATTCTAAGCCAAAATTTCTTTTAGACAAAAACCCCGTCCCAGTGTCTAAAAACTCAGTCTCAGTGTCTATTTTTTTAATAAATTGATTAATTTATCTGGAAAATTTACTGTCATTCCTTCAATATTTAATTTATATACTTTTTTCATAATTTCCTCATTATTAATTTTCCATAATCTAACCCCTAAGCCATTATTATTAGCAATTTCTATATCTTCTTTAGATACTAAATTTGCCTTAGGACAAATTTGATTTCCATTTATTTTTAATATTTTGTCTATATTTTCTTTACTTATTTTATCGTCAATAAGCCAAGATAACTTTATATCTGAATCTATCTTTCTAACATTTTCAAGTGCATCATATAAAAATGAACTTATATAAATGTTATTATGTACTTTATATTTATTTATGATTTCTAATGTTTCTTTTTCTATTCCTAAAACTTTTAGTTCAATTGCAAATGTTAAATCTTTACCTAAATAATCTCTTGCAAAATCTTCAAATAAAACTATTTTTTCATTTTTGTATTTAGCATTAAACCAGCTACCAAAATCTAATTTTAATAGTTCTTGATAAGTATATTCTTCAATTTTTCCTGTTCCATTTGATTTCTTATCTATATAATCATCATGAAATATAACTATTTTTCCATCTTTTGTTTTTTGTAAATCTAGTTCTATTCCATTTGATTTTAATTCTATTGCTTTTTCAAATGCTACCTTTGTATTTTCTGGAGCATAAGCTGAAGCACCTCTATGTGCATATACAATATATTCATGATTTTTTAAAGTATGATATTTAACTACCTCACAATTATTAATTCCTAGTTCAATAATATTTTTATTCTCTGGAATGCCATTAAAATATGTATTAATTGCTCTACATACACCATTATGTGTAACAATTAATATATTTTCTTCTTTACGATTTTTTAAATCATTTAGAAAATTATGTACTCTTTGTATAAAACTATTTACATTTTCTGCCTCTTTATATTCATGCGTATTAACTATGTTCCAAAATCCGTCGTAATCAAATTCATCATATAGTTTTCCTTCATTTTCGCCATAGCAAATTTCTAATAATCTTTTATCATAAATAATAGGAATATTTCTATCTATATTGATTATATCTGTTGTTTGTTTTGTTCTCTTCAATGGTGAGCTAATTATTAAATCTATCTTTTCATTTTTTAGATTTTCTTTTGTTTTATATGCTTGTTCAATACCTTTATTATTTAGTTCTATATCAGTTCTACCTTGGATTCTTTTTTCTACATTCCAATCAGTTTGACCATGCCTTGTTACTAATATTTTCATTTTTATCCTCTTTTCTATTTTTATAAATATTCAATTGTTATAATTCTTAATACATTTGTATAGACACCGGGACGAGGTTTTTGTCTATTCTAAATTATTCATTCCACATTTCCTCTTCTATATGTTTTTTATATATTTTAATTATATAAAAATGCTTTTACTAATTACTTTATAACAAAATAGAGCTCTCTAAATTAGAAAGCTCTATCGTTCAGGTACAGTATCAGTGGTCAGTACTATTTAAAGCACAAACCAACCAACACCGCTGTCATCGTCATCATGGTAATCATCATCATAATTGTCGTCAAGATAAAGATAGGCTAGCGGACAGTCATCACCATTGTCAAGGTAATCACCACCAGCAAGCCAGACACCACCGGCTTTTTCATCTCTTGCCAGAACCTTATAAGCATTTGAAAGATCAGCTTTACCTGCAATCTTTCTGGAACCAGTAACCTCAAAATCTCTTTTAGCCCTTGCTGAATTGAGGTAATGTCCCAACTCTCTTGAGTCGCAACACACCGCTTTCCAAGAATTATCCTCAGACCAGCCTTCATTAATCAGGCTGTTGATAAGCCATCCCAAAAACAGAATGTACTCATCCTTTGTTCCAAGTCTAAGGTCGTTTTCATTTGCGATTTTTTCCAACTCGTTATAAGAATAGCCAACTGCAGGCTTGAAACCAGATACAAACTGAATCTTGCCATTCATATCAAACGACAAGTCATTAACTGGAACTCTAAAGCTTTTCACTTTAGCCTTAATAGCTGCTTCAAGATCTTTCATAAACTTCTGTTCTCGATCATTTTGGGGCTTATGCTTCATCAGTATAGTGTAATATCCACTTTCAGAACCTTCAACCATAATGGTTTCAAATCCTACATCTGGATCTACAAGATTTACTTCCATAAGTTGCTTCAAACAGTCCTCGATCTCATCCTCTTCAAGCCACGAGGTTAAAACCTGCTTGACCTGGTCTTCAATCGTAGGCTCCGCTGTAAGCACAAGTGCTCCTGCTTCATCTGTGTGGATGTAAAATGTTTTTCCGTTATGAATGTGTTTACTTTCTTTCTGCATCACCTCAAGGATTTCTTCAGTAACTTTCGCTACCTTTCTTTTGCCAATGTACTCTTCCATAACAGTTCTAACCTGAACCTCGTTCCTAGCTGATGTCTTACTCATAGTGTTTCCTCCTAAAACAATAAATATAAATTTTTGCCGAACGAAAAAGTGCATTCTTATAAATACCCCTTAATTATACCAGATTATGTTGATTTGTCAAGTTTTCTCTTTACCAATTTTTCTATAGACTTGTAATTCAAAACAGAAATTCTTTCGGAATATTACTATTTTGTTTAATATAACTTATTATCAAGCTCATTTTTTAGTATATTGTTATCATAATTATAAAGCTCTAACTCCCTCCATAATTCTTTCCTAGAATATAAATAAAGCACCTGAAATTTAGGCACTTTCATAGGATTCTCTTTAACTTTTATATTTTATTTTTATAAATTTCATATGTTCATGAACATGCAGCCATATTATATGGTGTGCCGAGCATAGATATATAATCTTTGTATCTCTCTTATATTAAAGTTTACATCAATTTTTTAAAACATTTTTATTTGTTTCCGTACTCCATATCTAAAACCACCTTAACATGAATTTTAGAATTTTGTACTTTTTCTAGTCCAAATCGACCTCTTTTATGAAACATAATCGTATCTTTAAAGCTAGTAAATTAAGATATTACAGGTTGTTCTTTAACTCTAGCAACGCTAAGCACTCCACATGTGTTCATGTAAAAATCCTTTGAGATTTTTTGTGATTAGCCTAGTAACTTTAAAGTCTTGAAATTCTAACAAATTTTGATACTTTTTTAGTTAATTTTAGTAATAATAATATTTTCAAATTTTAAGGCTTTTTTGTAAATTATTTTTACTTTGGTTAGATATTAGTTAGATGTTTTTATAGCAGAATACCTACTATTTATAATATAGTTAAACTCTTATATTTTTACTTCAAATTCTATTTATAATTTTTTGATATCTTCAACTTGATTTGGTATAATTCTTCTACCTTTTATACCAATTCTATTAGCTGTTTGATAATTTCTACCAGAATCATCATCTATAAATAAGCATTCTTCTGATATCAAATTGTATCTTTCTAAAAGTAATTTATATATCTTCTCATCTGTTTTTTTTATATGCTCATGTGCAGAAATAACAATTCCTGTACATAAAGCAAAAAATTCATCATTTTTAAAATATTCATATGTTAAATTAGCCATATTTGATGAAACATATAAATTATATCCTATTTCTTTTAATCTCTTTGCCAATTCTACAATATCTCTATTTATTGGTTGTTTTTTATACCATTCGCGTAAAAAATTTTGCGTTAATTTTTCATATTTAAATCCATTTCTTTTATTTATTATTTCTATTGCTTCATCATTAGTAATACTTCCTAAATCCATCAATGTCCATTCTGGACTATTAAATATTTCATTGTATATGTATTTTATTTATTCTTCTTTTTCAGTAAAATTATTAATAATTTGCTTTTGATTATAATTTATAATTTTTTTTATAAAAATCTTATCTCCTTCCCAAGTATTTAATTCGCTAATCTTGTTCTTATCAATCCATTGCAATTCGCCCTCATTGCATTCAATTATATCTCCTGTAAAATCATTAGAAGTAAATACATACATATATTCTGTTTCCAAATTTGTTGATATATATGTTACTATACATCTCAATTATATGTATTAAGTGTAAGTCCTGTTTCCTCCTTTACTTCTCTTATTATACATTCTTCTGGTCTTTCTCCATCTTCAAATTTTCCACCTATTCCTAACCATTTATCTTTATTTATATCATTTTTCTTTTTGGTTCTATGTAACATTAAATATTTTTTATCTTTTTCAATATAGCATAACATAGAAAGAATCATATTTTTATATTTCATCTCCTATTTTTAATATTACAATAAGTCTACCATAAAATATATTATCTTGCCATAATTCATATAATCAATTTTCAAAAATACACCGAAGTGTACGCACTCTGCATTTTATCTGTAAAAAAACAATCTTTGTAGAACATTAGAAAGCTTGTCTTTCTATATTTTTTTAGGAAATGCTCTGCTTTCCTTATCCTGCCATTAAATTTTCTAAAAATTTAATGGCCACAAAAAAAGAGAAGTACTTTATAAAAAATACTTCTCAACTAAAACTATATAAGTTACTTATATATATACGAGATCTAAAATCTCAAATTAGATTAATCTATAATATTATTATATGCAAATTTAATTTTTGATATACAAAAAGAGTAAAGTTTTGAACCTTTACTCTTAAATCAACCTTATATATTTCTATATAAGTAAGCTCCACCTTACGTGGAAAATATTTATTAATTTAATTATACCATAAATCTAAGCAATGTCAAAATTTTTTAAAAGCCTTTTTCTAGCCTATTCATAAATGCTGGAGTTATTTTTTCCTATTTTATAAACCAAACGAGATTTATCTATACATGTAATTTTTCTATACTTTTTAATAAAATAGTTGTAGCATTACTTGCTCATGATGTATTTCTGAAAATTCCCAATCACTAAATCCAGCTAATTCTAAATATTAATCAGTAAAAACGTTTGGCATTTCACTTTCATATAATTTTTACATCTAAATCATTTTTATCCTCAATACTGTTTATTATTATTGTCTTATTTTCTAATTTTTCTTTTATTTCTTTTATTATTTCTTTTATATCTTCAAATGATTTTTCTTCTTCAGGTGGTAGCTGTATAGTAAAGATATTCATTTCAGGTTGAGTGTTTGTGCCTCCATCTCTTGATTGTTTAATACAAAAATCTTTATTGTTTTTTAAATGTATTTTTTCATTTTCAAAGAATTTTTTAATTTCTTCATATACATTTGATTTATCAAATACTCTTCCATTATATTTATTATACACTTCATAAGTACATTTTTCTTCTTTATCATAATAAAAAAATATTGGGTTATTTTTTTTAACCATAAAATTAGTTTTTGGACTGTCTTTCTTTTTGATACCTTTATCTGATTCTAATTTATTATAATCTCCCAGCTCAGTTATTGGTATTTGAATTTTTGCAATTTTTAACATTATTGTATAATTTTTTTCTTTATAAAAATTTATTTTTATAAAAGCATACTTATAAAATACATCTGACTCAATTTTCAACTTTATTGGTATATTACACCACCATGTTGGTTCACTTCTTGTAGTTCCTCTATCGAAATATATCCTTTCTCCATTCGTTTCTGGTATTTTAACTAGTTTATCATTTTCTTTACAAATTCCTATATACTCTGTTTCTGTTTCTTCATCTAAATCTTTTTTGGTTTCTAAAAATTCTGTTTCTAAACTTTTAAAGAAAGCCAAAAATTTTATATCGTATTTTCTTTTTTCAATAATCTCATTATCTACACTCTCGTTTGCACAATCTTCAATAGTTTTTATATATTCGAAATAATCTTTAAAATATTCTTGTTCTATAGTATTTTTGTATTTTTGGAACAAATCATAGATTCCATATATTTTTTCATTATCATTATTTTTTTTACTTCTTACATATATACAATCAACTTTTTTTAGATTTATTCCACATTCATCATAAGGCTTATAATAACATGTTAATATATCATTTTGTTTATCTAATTTATGCCCTTCAATTATATCTTTCTTTTCTTTATCTTTTTTTAAATTATCTATAATTCTATCCCTATATCTATCAATTTGTGAATCGTGTTCTAATGATTGTACTTTATCTTCAATTATAATAATCAAATATTTATCTGTTTTTTGGTTATGTATAGATACTAATACATCAATATTATAATATTGTACATCACACTTCACTTCTATGTTATCTTCATCATTCTCTAATAAATTAACCCAGTCATCTTTATCTTTTATAATATTTAGTACAAATTCTTTTGCTAAATTCTTTATTTCTTTATTTTTCTCATTTCTTGGAATATTTATCCAATTTATTAACCATGCCAAAAATGCATCTTGAGATAGTTCTTTTGTAGCAAATTTAAAAATATTATTTTCCAATTTTACTTCTCCTCTACTTCTTTTAATTTCTCCCATACTTTAACCATAGCTCAAGTATCTAATCCACAATAAAATAATAAGCCATTTCTTATTCCTTTTCGTTCTTCTTTTGTATAATTATATTACTTCTTTTTTTTAATTCTTTTATTTCGTTTTTATTTTCCATACTCAAACTTCCTTTTAATCTATTAAATTACAAAAGCATTTTAAGATTAATTCATTTTTATCTTCCTCTATTATAGCAATTATTATTTATAGCAATTATTATTTTATTTTTATCTTGTAAATACTTATCAATTTCTGATGTAAGGCAAAAATCTTTTATTAATATTAGTTTCTCTATTAATTTTTATTTTCAAAAAATACACTCCTCTTTCTTAACTATTTAAAACTTCAATTATTGCTTGATTATATTTACTTAAAATTGCATCTACTATTTCCATAGTAGCAAAACAATTATAAATCTATTGCTATCTCCAACAACAAAGGTATCAAAATTATAATATTTATTTAATTTCATATATAAAACTCCCTTCTTAATACATAATTTATTCTACAATATTAAGAAGCGATATAAAAGATATTTGGTCATATAATGTATTATGCTTTTTAACTTACTTCTAAAAATTATTTTCTATACCTTTTTACTGCATCTTCAAGCAATGTTTGTATTTCTTCTATGAACTCTTTAGGTTTTGTGACTGTTACTAAATCTAAATTTCTCATTGCCCATATTTTAAAACCTTTAGGATTTGCATGCAATTTCATTTTAAATTCTTTATCATTTATTGGACTAATTTTTACATTTTTTCCAAATTTTTCTATAACTTCTCCTAGTAATATTTCATTACATTCAGCTTCAATTTCTATTTGATATATCTTCTATATTTTTTATTACTTCTATGTTGCTTGTCTTACCTTTAGGAGAATACACTTTATAATTTTTAACTTTCTCATTTTCATATATGTTTTGAAGATTTTTGCACTTTTTTATTATACCTTTTACAATTCTTTCATCTATAAATGCTGAATAACTAAAAGTATCTATAATTGCTCTGATTTCTCCAGGTTCAAAATCAGTTTCTGGATCATTACTAATATAATATCCAATTTTGTTGTCATTGTATGTACTTATATCATAGCCAAATTTTTCTTTAAGTAGATTTATATTTCTTCTTATAGTTCTAGGATCAATATCTTCACCATATATCTCATTTATTTTTTCTTTTAGCTCTGATATAGATAATTTATGTTCTTCATCACTATATTTTTTTAATACATTTAATATATATAATATATTTCCATTTTTTCATATAGATCCATCTTATTTCTCCCTATATAAATTTATTAATTATAGTTATATCCAAAAGGTTCATCCTCACCAAATATTTTCTTCTATGATTATATGTTTAAAAAATCTTTCTTGAAATTCAACCAAAGCTTCTATTTGTTCTTTAGTATATTTTTTCCCTTCTGGTACAATTACCAATTTACCATCATCGTCATCTAGTCGATGTATTACAGCTATACACTTTCCTTCATATTCTTTTACTGGTTCAAAAATTCCAAGTATATAAGCATCTAATTCTTCTCCATCTCCACTAAGAGTATTAGGAACATAACCATAATTTACTGGATATATAAAATCCCACTTTGGATGTTTAGATCCCATAGGCCTATCCATAACTACATGAACTATTTTCCCTATGAAATCTTCGTATTTTGCTTTTTCCATCCCAAACTTCTCCTTTAATTTAATTCTGAATCAATCATATCTGATAATTTTTTTATATTTCCTCTTGCCGTATAAATTCCTACATTTTTAACTATTTTTTCAACAAATGCCATTCTTTTCATAGCTAATTCTTGATTATCAAAATTAGGAAATGGATAATTAGTGCTTAAAACTATATTTCTATCAGCTCTTATATATTCTGATACTGCTTTCATTGTAGCCAATGTTGCTACATCATTCTTTTCCCATGGTCTATCCATTTTTTCTTTATCAATCTTGTGTACCAAACTTGGAAAATACTCATGTATTACTCCAACTCTAATATGAGTTTGCAATGTACCACAATATATATATATGGTATTCCTTTTTCCATTCCTATAACAGCTCTATCATTACAAACAAAATTATATCCCTTTTCCATACATAGATACATGGCTAATGTAGTTTTTCCTGAACCAGGTTCTCCTGAAATCAATATTGCCTTATCATTTTTTTCGACTATCGCACAATGTATAAAATATTTGTCTTCTTTATTTAATTCTTTAGCAAACATAAAAAGTGCTAAATAAATCAAATCTGGTAAATATAATTCTTTCTCTGGTACACAAATTAGTGCTTGATTCAAATCCGAATTAGATGGCATTTGACCTCTTTCTTTATTTAGTTTTACATAGTTTAGTATTTTTTCCATTTGCTTTTTTATATCATTTAATCCTATTAGTTCATTTAACTCATCTTTAGCATTTTTTTTCTTCTGTTTTATCATTTTTTCTTTGCGCTTTTTGGGTTTGTTTTTTGAATAAAACTCTTTGTTCTTTTTCAACATCTGTTTATCAACAAAATCTAAATTTTTTATCTTACATTCAATTAGTAATTTTATTACCATATTTTTTAAAATCCAAAATGGAACATCAGCATATGTTTTAATATCTTGTTTCTTATATTTTATATTATATTCATCTAAAGTATTTTTACAATACATTATTTTATCATCTAAAGAAATCTTATCTATTGTCATTCTGAAAGGTGCTAATTTTCCTAGTTCTCCATCTGTTTCTCCCTCACAAAAGTTTGTATCTTCAAAGATAAAGACTTTATTGTTAAACTGATTTAGTATTCTTCTTAAATTGTCTAATTCGTCATTATAATCAATTCCTAGTTTCCTATCATTTACAACTATTATTGATTCTTCTATTCCAATTATTTTATCAAATGGACAATCTCTTCTATTATTGACAATTTTATCAAGATAACAAACTTTGGCATTTTCTATAATATTATATTTTAAAAATATTTTACAACATACTTTTAATAAATCATTTAATAAATTGTAAGATGAATCATTTCTCACAATAATATTATAATTTCCAAAATCCAATTCATTTTTTTCTTTTAGTTTAATATAATAAATTATATCTCTTAATACTTCTTTATTTTGAAATACTCCACATAGGTTATCTAATTCATTTAGGATTTTTTCATCTTCTGAATCTAACTTGTAATTACTTACCATATTTTTTCCTCCTAAAAAAACTCATTATCAATGCATTTATTATACATTAAAATAATGAGTTATAAAACCTATATGGTCACATAATGTATATTATATTTTTTGTAATACTATATTGTTTTGTAACATTTGGTTAATAATATTCCTCCATTCTATTTTCTATAACTTCTATTTGATAATTCGAAGCACTTCGAACGATAATGTCAAATTTACTTGCTGTTGGTAGTACATTTACCCTAAACTGGCTACTTCTATTTTCATCATATAACTCAATCTTATCTCGCTCCTTATGTGTTTCTAATCGCTTTGCTCTTCTAACTTGTTCATCTTCCTTACTGCATGTAATAAATATACTAATAGATTCATCTTGATTTCGATCTAAAAAAGCTGTTCCAATACCTTCTATAACTGTTAAAAAATAATCCTTATACAATTTTCTTATATTATTTTTGGTTTCATATCTACGTGGAAAATAGTAATAATCATTGCCATTATCTAGATTATATAAAACCTCATAAACATGCTTTAAAAAATAAGTTTCTTTGTTAGAAGATGTGTATCTATATGAGCGCTTTATTCCATCTTCATACCACGTGTTTGTTGTATTTTTGCGCATTTCTGTATCTGCCATAAAATCATCTAAAGATATTATATTTGACTTTCCATATTTACTTCCTATTTCATATAACTTTTTGCTTAGCGTTGTTTTTCCTGCCCCACCATTTCCACATATGTATACTTTTCTTAAATTATGATTCTTGCAATAATCAATTATTTTATTTGAAAATTCGTCTATATTCATTTTTATTACCTCTATTTAACAAGTATCCTAACCACAAGATTTCAAATTTCCTCATCCTTGTAAAATTTTAATAATTTTGAAATCAATTTCATCCACATATCCAATATCTTCATTTAAATCCCATAATTTTATTTCTATATTTTCATCTGCATCATTTTTTACAAATTGTAAGTATTAAATTCTCTTATTCATTAATATTATGTTCTTCAAACATAGATAATTCCACCTGGAATTTTTATTTCTCCACTTGAAATAGAACATCCCATACACTCATATTTCCATTCATTTCCTAGGAAGTCAATTGCACTTTTCGAATTACCTACCAAATTATTATCATTCATATTTACTTCCAAATTACTATATTCTTTAATAATTATAATAAAAGAACAAAGGAATTTCAACACTCATTTATTCTTTTTCTTAATTGTTGTTTGTAGGAATGTTAAATAGAGAAAAGTATAAATCAAATTATGGAAAAAACGCATATTAAGAAAAAATATAAAAATATTTTTTCTAAAAAAGAAGTTATACCTAAAATGCATGGTTTTAGAGATGGAATTAAAGATCTAAAACTAAAAAAATTAAAAAATATATATGGAAATTGAATAGATATAATAGTAGGAGATGCAATATATTTAAATGAAAAATTTATAAAAAAAGTAAAAAAAATTGGATATCATAGCATAATAAGATTAAAAAGTAATAACAAATCACTATTAAAAGATGCAGAAGGAATATTTAAATTAGAAAAGCCAGTAAAAATGAAAATAACAAAGATAGGTTATATTGAAGAAATGCACGAAAGAATATATCGAGCCCCAAGAGATGTTTTGCAATTTTCAAGTGCATGACAAAAGATAACAGAATAGCAAAAAGGTTATAAAAAACAATAGGGACTTTTTGTGCATTTTTACTGTCAAAAAGCCAAATAGTAGAAAAATAAATAAAAAAATCAAAGATTTTCTTAGAGCTTGATAGCTTAGAAATTTTCAGGGAAAATTTCTGACAAATTTACAAAAATTTGACAATAAGTTAAATTTTTGTTATAACATAACTATGAAAACGGCATTTACTACTAAAACAAAGGAGGTATTACAATGATTATTGCGATTTCTGGTAGTAGTTGTTCAGGCAAAAGCACGGCAGCCAATAAAATTGGCAAAGTGCTTAAAGATTCTGTTGTTGTTCACGGTGATGATTTTTTAATGCAATCTATGGTAGAGCATAAAAGGGATGTATGCAACATAATCGGTGATAGGGTAAATATGGATATGGATTCTGTTACAATTTCTAACATTCTCGAGAAATTTGGTTTCATTTTGCCAATTGCCGAGCAAAAAATGGTAGAAGCAGTTAAACAGATGAATGTTAAGCAGAATATCGTTGTTGAATATCTGTTCCTTGAAGAAACACCAATTTGGGATATTGCTCAATATAAGATAACTATTCGTGCAGACCAAGGTGTTAGAGAACAAAGAATTGACACAAGATTTAAAGTAGAAGATTATCGCTATGGAGGTGACCAATCGCGTATCAAATCGTATATCAAATTGCGAGATGCAATGGCTATTAATCGGTTAGGTATAAAACCTCACGATTTAATGGTTATCAATAATGGAACTTCTATGGAAGAATACCTTGATATTATTGAAAAAATTGCAATGCAAATTGCTATGGGTGAGGTATTAACTCTCAACTAACAGAATACAAGATAGTATCTGCCTGACAAAAGTTTTCTGGGAAAGTGTTTTGATATTAATCATAACACTTTCCCTCTTTAAGAAGTAATAAATGTTAACTACAAATTACTATTTAATTTAATAAATTAAAACAAACTCATAATCATTTATCAAGCATTTTTTCAATGTTTCTAAAGCTCGTTATACCAATCTATACCAGAACTTTTATTCTTTTTCATCATTTCTTTTATTTCTGGTTTTGACAAATCTCCAAACGTCCTTGTAGCACGTTTAAATCGTTGAAATTTTGACATACTTTCTTCGGACAACAAC
>CANRGN010000020.1 GCA_947630235.1 uncultured Clostridia bacterium | reverse complement strand
AAATTTACATAAGTGGAGCAACTAATCTTAATAAAGCTTGCCAAATTGATTTAAATAATTTTGGAGTTGATTCTTCTTTGGTGATTTTATGGCTTTTTTCCATTGTATCAATTAAATCTTTCTTTATATCTTTTATTACATCAACATTTTCTAAATAACATCCACATTCAAAATGTAAATATAAACTTCTATAATCCATATTAATTGTTCCAACTGTAGCTATATTATCATCTGATACAAAAACCTTACTATGTACAAAACCAGGAGTATATTTGTATATTTTTACTCCACCTTTTACCAAAGGTTCAACATAAGATTCTGTTAAAGTATAAACTGTTTTTTTATCAGGTATTCCTGGAATTACAATTCTAACATCCACACCTCTTTTTACTGCCAAATTTAATGCATTTATCATATCTGTATCTATAATTAAATATGGTGTAAAAATATAAACATATTTATTTGATTGATTTATTATATTTAAATATACATCTTCACCTGTAATTTCTTCATCAAGTGGAGTTTCACCATAAGGAACTACATAACCATTTTTATCTTCTTTATTAGAAAAATCATATTTAAATTTTGTAAAATCAGAATCTTCATTTTTAAAAGCATTCCACATAGTTAAAAACATAACAGAATAATTCCATACTGCATCACCTGAAATTTTAATTCCATTATCCTTCCAATGACCATATTTACTATTTATATTTATATATTCATCTGCAATATTAATTCCACCAGAAAAAGCTACTTTTCCATCTATAACTAAAATTTTTCTATGATCACGATTATTCATTATTACACCAGCAATAGGATTTAGCGAATTAAAAGCTACACACTTTATTCCTTTTGCCTCTAATTCTTTCGGATATGAATTTTTAAGTGTAGAAATACAGCCAAAATCATCATACATAACCCTTACATCTAAACCTTGTGAAGCTTTTTCTTCTAATATTTCTAAAATAGAATCCCACATTTTTCCATGAGCTACAATAAAGTACTCGAAAAAAATAAACTTCTCCGCTTTTTTTAGTTCTTCAAGCATAACTTCAAAAGCCTCTTCACCTATTGGATAATAATTTACATCATTATTTTTAGTTACTGGATATCCTGCAAACTCACTCAAATATCTAATTTTTCCATTATTATTAATTTCTTCTTTATTTTTCTCGTTTTGTACTAAATATTTTTTATTTTCTTCTTCACTCTTTTTTATTCTTTTCAATGTTTTACTATTATTCTTATTTTTCTGAAAAATTATATAAAGTAAAGTTCCAATTAATGGAAATATAATTAAAATAATAATAATTGGTAATGTAAATGAATAATTCTTGCTAGTTTTTATTAAATCAAATATTAATAATAATGAAAATATAGTAAATAAAATATTAATTATTAAAATATGTTCAATAAAAAATAAATATATTGATAAAGATAATAAAAATTGCAAAGCTAATCCTACGAGTACAACCAAACCTCTCTTTATAGCCATTTTCATAAAAATCCCTCCCATAAAAATTTATAAATCAAAATATTTTATTATAAAATTAGTATAATCATCTTGTGACTGTACCAATATTGTTCCATTATCTTTTTCTATAATATTTTTTGATAATGCTAAACCAATTCCAATACTTTCTAAGCTAGAATTTTTTCCTTTGAAAAATCTTTCAAATATATGTGGCAAATCTTTTTCGTCTATTGGATTTCCAAAGTTCTTTATTTCAATACAAGAATAAACATTGTTCTTAAAGTATTTTATATAAACCTCTGAAAATTGCACCTTTTTATAATATTATAACATTCATTCCCAAATTGCAATAAATATATATTTGAAATTACACATTAAATTGTTAAGAAAGAAAAATTTTTTATTTAGTCTATCTACAAAGAACTTTCATACTAAATAAAAAAGAATTTATTTAGAAAAATATATCTAAACAAATTCTTTTTTATTAACTATTAAGTTTTTTTCGTAAAATTTCCTTATACATTTCATCATATGGTTTTGCCATCTTGTGTCTAATATCTGGACTCATAAAAGTTCTAATTTCTGCAATTATTTTACAAATATCAATTGCATCTTTATATTCTCCATTTGTAATTTTCTTTAATAACATCATTAAAGATTTTTGACAAGGAGGCACTTTTAAAGTAAAACTTAATTTAAAAAACCATCTAAGTTCTTGTAATATTTCTAATCTTTCTTCATCTTTTAATCTTGATGAATCTATAAATCTATATAATAAATATGTCATATTTCTAGCATACAAAAACCTATAAAATTCAACTTGATTATGATTTACAAATTCTTCATATACTTTCCTATAAGCCTGACTCATTCCAACAAAAAATGTTTTTGAACAGTTCCAAGATACAGATGCAGTTTTATATGATGTATTTCTTTGTCTATAAAAATATGTTATATCTTTTTTATAATATATTTTTTCAGCATTTAAAAATGCTTTCATAGAAAAATATGTATCCTCTCCTGGAATATTTTCTAGACACCTTATATTATATTTATTTATAAATTCTCTATTAAATATTTTATTACACATTGACGAATTCATTACATAAAAAGTTTTATCATAATCATTTATATCTAATTTAAAATCATCAAATTTATCTAAATCAAAAACAGGTTTTTCCCAAGGATTTCCTTTATCATCTGCATATATCCAGTTAGTAGTAACAAAATCGGCTTGCTTTTCTTCTATTGCGTTATACATAATTTTAAAAGCATCTTTGTCAAAAAAATCATCTGCATCAGAAAAAGTTAAATATTTTCCTTCTGCTAATTCTATTCCTGTATTTCTAGGAACACCACCATTACCGCTATTTTTTTCTAATTGTCTAATTATAATATTGTTTGGATATTTTTTTTGATATTTTTCAGCTATACTAAAGCTTTTATCTAAAGATTTATCATCTACTAAGATTAATTGTATATTTTCAAATCCAAATGATTGATTTATAACGCTTTCTATACAATTCTTCAAATATTTTTCGTCATTATAAATTGGAATTATTGTACTTATTTTAAACATATATATATTTCCTTTTCTTATAATCATTTTACATAATTTTATCACAAAACTTTCACAAAGTAAATCAAAATAAAAAAAGTTTATAAAATATTAATAAATTTAATTTAAAACTTACATATTTTTCCATATCTAATCAATCAGTATCAAGCATTTATATAATATTACATTTCAAATTGAGAATTATATAATTCTGCATATATACCATCTTGCTTCATTAGTTCTTCATGATTTCCTTGTTCTACAATATTTCCTTCTTTCATTACTAAAATTAAATCAGCATTTTTTATTGTTGATAATCTATGAGCTATGATAAAAGATGTTTTTCCTTCTGTTAATTTATCCATTGCTTCTTGTACCATTTCTTCTGTTCTAGTATCAACATTTGAAGTAGCTTCATCTAGAATTAAAAATGGCGAATTTTCTATCATACCTCTTGCAATTGTTAATAATTGACGTTGACCAGCTGATACACTATCATTTTCACCCAATTTTGCATCCAAACCATTTGGAAGAGTTTTTATAAAATGACTTATTCCAACTTCTTTGCAAACTTCTTTTACTTGATCATCAGATATATTTTCTCTATTGTATACAATATTTTCTCTAATTGTTCCTTCAAACAACCATGTATCTTGAAGCACCATAGTAAATAAACTATGAATATTTTCTCTAGTTAATTCTTTTGTAGAAACTCCATCTATTATTATATCTCCAGAATCTATATCATAAAATTTCATAAGAAGATTTACTAAAGTAGTTTTTCCAGCACCAGTTGGACCAACAATAGCAACTTTTTGACCAGGCTTTGCTATAGCAGAAAAATTTTTTACTGTAGGCTTATCGTTGTTATCATATTGAAATACAACATTTTTAAATTCTATTTCACCTTTAACTATATCTTTATCTAATGATTTTGTTATATTTTCTTGTGATTGCATTTCTTTTTCATCTAAAAACTCAAAAACTCTTTCAGAAGCAGCAGCTGTAGATTGAAGTGATGTCATAGATTGAGCTATTTGAGATAATGGATTTGTAAATAATCTAACATAAGTAATAAATGCTATTATTACACCAAAAGTTATAATATCATTCATTGTAAGAAGTGCACCTACTATACACACTGCTACATATCCAAAATTTCCTATAAATCCCATCAATGGTTGCATAAGTCCTGATAAAAATTGACTTTTTCTATTAGCTTCACAAACCTTTTTATTTAATTCATCAAATTTTTCATCTGCTTCTTTTTTACCATTATATACTTTAACAACATTTAAGCCAGAATAAATTTCTTCTATATGACCATTTAATTTTCCAAGTTCAACTTGCCTTGCTACGAAATATTTTTGAGATTTTGAAAGTATTGAAAACATTCCAACAAAACCTAAAATACTAGCGCCTATAGCTGTTAATGCTAATATCCAATTTGTATAAAACATCATTATTATAGAGCCTATAAATAATGTAACACTTGTTGCAAGCATTCCTAGAGATTGATTCATACTTTGAGCAATTGTGTCTACATCATTTGTTACTCTTGATAAAATATCTCCTATTGAATGAAGATCAAAATATCTAAGTGGTAATTTATTTATTTTTAATGAAATTCTACTTCTTAAACTTTTTGCAAATTTATTTGCAACATCTGTCATACATAATCCTTGAACAAAGCTTAATAAAGCACTAACTAAATACATAATAAATAACATTAAAGCAATTCTTTTTACTGCTTCCATATCCATTGATGGTTTAATAATATTTTGAACACTTTTTGGAAGTTCATCTAATTTTGAGTATAAATCAGTTTCATTTGAATCTTGCCCCAATGAAATCATTACTTCAATACATTTGTATTGATCTTCTGCTGAAATTTTTTGACCATCAATTTCAACATCAGTTAAATAAGAACTTTTTAAAGCATTATTTTTTGTTAACTCTATTACTTTTTCTAAATTTTCTTTATTTACTACTAATCCTTCTGAAATTTCATCTGTTAATACAGATAATCTGTCAGGAGCAAGAATTGAAATAACAGCACTACCAATAGCAAGTATTATAGAAAAAATAACTAAAACTTTTTGAGCTTTTAATTCACTAAATAATCTTTTAATTGCACCTTTAAAATTCTTTGCTTTTTCACCAGGATTACCTCTCATACCTGGGCCACGCATACGAACTCTTCTAGTTGATTGATTTTCATTATTGTCCATTTATATAAAAACCTTCCTTTCTACAAATTATTAAAAATTATATTTTTTAAGAAGTAAGTTCTTCTTCGCTAAGTTGAGATAATGCAATTTGTTTATAAACTTCACAATTTTGAAGAAGCTCTTTATGAGTTCCTATTCCTACTATCTCTCCCTCATCTAAAACTACTATTTTATCACTATTCATTATTGTACCAATTCTTTGAGCTACAATTAATTTAGTAGAATCTTTTATATATGAATTCAATTCTTTTCTTAATATTGCATCTGTTTTATAATCTAAAGCTGAAAATGTATCATCAAAAATATATATTTCAGGATCTCTTGCTATAGCTCTAGCTATTGATAATCTTTGTTTTTGCCCACCAGATACATTAGTTCCTCCTCTAGCCATATGGGCATCATAGCTTCCTTCCATTTTTTCAACAAAATCTTTTGCTTGGGCTATTTTTATAGCTTCTTTTACTTTTGAATCTGAAAATTTACCTTTTCCATTATCTCCATAAGCAATATTAGATCTAACTGTTCCATTAAACATAACTGCTTTTTGTGGTACATAACCTATTTTATTATTTAAAAATTCAGTTTTATACTCTTTTACATTTATTCCATCAACTAAAACTTCACCTTCAGTTGTGTCATAAAATCTAGGTATTAAGTTTATTAGTGTTGATTTACCACTACCAGTTGAGCCAATAAAAGCCACTGTTTCTCCTTTATTTGCTTTAAATGAAATATTTTTTAATAAATATTCATCACTATCAGGATATTTAAAACAAACATTTTTAAATTCAACTGTTCCTATTTCATTTGTTTTATTTTCACATACAGCTCCATCTTTTATAGTTATATCAGTATCTAAAACTTCATTTATACGATTAGCAGAAATCTGAGCTCTTGGCATCATCATAAAAATCATAGCAAGCATTAAAAAGCTCATTATAACTTGCATAGAATATGAACTAAATACAACCATATTTCCAAATAAAGTTATTTTATCTGCTAATCCTGCATTTTCTATTAAATATGCTCCTATAAAATAAATAGCCAAAGTTAAAGTATGCATAGTTAAATACATAACAGGTTGAAAAACAGAAAATACTTTTTGATTAAATAATTGAAGATTAGTTAAATTATTATTTGTTTCTTCAAATTTATTTTCTTGATAAACTTCAGCATTAAAAGCTCTTACTACTCTAATACCAGTAAGATTTTCTCTAGTTACACCATTTAATTTATCTATTAATTTTTGAACCTTTTTAAATCTAGGTAAAACAATTGATGTAACTATTCCAATTACTATAAATAAAAGTACTATAGCCACTCCTGTAGCAATGGTCCATTCATAACCTTTATTTAAAATCTTTGTTATTGCCCAAACTGCTGTTATAGGAGCTTTTATCAAAAGCTGTAATCCCATAGCTATAAACATTTGAATTTGAGTAATATCATTTGTGGTTCTAGTAATTAAACTACTTGTAGAAAACTGTTTTACTTCATGCATTGCTAAATTTTCAACTTTATCAAATAAACTTTTTCTAATATTCATAGAAAAATTAGCAGAAACCATAGATACAAAAAAACCTGTAATAATTGCAAGTACTAAACTTCCCAAAGCACATGCTATCATATATCCACCATTTTTTAATATTTCATTCATTTGGCTTCCTTCAGTTTGTACAAGTACAGTTATTTCAGACATATAATCAGGCATTTTAAGCTCTAGCCATACTTGACCAAATATCAATATAACCACAAAAAAATAAATAAAAAAATCTTTTTTTTCTAAAGTTTTTAATAACTTAAACATTTTGTCCTCCCTTTTCTATATTATTTTTCATCTTTTTTATAATTTCACAAAATACTTTTATTTCATCTTCTGAAATATCTTTTAAAGCAATTTTTTCTATATTATCTAATTCATTTTTATGCTGTAAAAACTTCATTTTTGCTTCTTTTTTTAATATGATTTTTTTAGTTCTTGTATCTTGACTATCTGTTATTCTTTCAATTAAATTATACTTTTCCATAGTTTGTAAAACTCCAGATACAGTTGCCCTTCTAAGACCTAATACTCGTTCTAAATCTTTTTGATATATTTCTTCATTTTCATGCTCTATTATATATCCCATTATTTGAATTTGAGTTGGCATTTTAAAATTTTTTTTATCATAATCTTTCATAATATGCCTATGTATAAGTATATCTAAAGATTTAATTTGAAAGAACACACCATCACTTTTCAAAAACTCATCACTCCTCTCAAATAATTTCTACGACTAATATATTTTAATATTATATAGCATTTTTGTCAAGTACCTTACATTTTTTTCTGTTTACAATATGAACAAGATGGACTGAGTCAAAGGGAAAAGCCAGAGGCTCACCTCTGACTCTTCCCTTTGACTCCGTTCAACTATCTTCCATCATCATTATCTTTTTCTTTATTATTTCGTTTGTTCAATATTTTTGAAACTAATTTTAAAATAATCCCCTTTTGATTCATAATATCTTTATGATCAATTCTATATTCTCTATAAGCATCAATTGCTACTGGCAATGCTTCTTCTGCTCTTTTATATTCTTGCCTTGAATCTTCTGATTCAAAATTAAAACTAGACATCTCTTTTACTTCTCCGTATTGTTCCGGATGTCTTTCTTCATATTTTTCTCTTACTCTTTCATCCATACATATTGTTTGTGGAAGTAAACAAGCATATCTTTTTCCATCCTTTTCACCATAAGGCTCTATTACTTGAAGTTTTCCATCAGAATCCCTTGTAACTGCAATTCTTTTCTTTGGACAAGGATTTCCATTTTCATCTAAGTCTTCTGATTCAAATTCTGCCAAAATTTTTCTTGTTTCAAATTTTTTCTTATTTTTATCTGTACTAACATTAAGTAATATATCTTGAGATATACTACCTTTAATTGGTTTACTTTTTGTAAATACCTCATTATTTCTTACTTTTACACTGGAATATTCGTAATTACTATCTAGAAAATAATATTCCTCCTTACCATCCCATTCTATTGTAGATACTAAAAAGAAAGCTGTATTTTCATCTCTTATCATTCCATCTTTACCTTTTTTTGCATCTTTTTCAGAATACCCTAAAATAGCTCCATCAATTTTAATTACATCTTGTATTTCACCAGGAATATATTTATTTATAAATTTTTCACCAGTCTCTTTTACAACAATAGGAAATGGGTATTTAACTTTATCTCTAATTTCTAGTCCCATAATCTCTTCTGCTGTAGTAATTTCTTTTTGAACACCTTTTTTAATTTTTGAAGAAGAGACAGAAAAAGATTGTTCTCTATCATAAAAAACAGTAGTATCTTTATCTTCCATTCCAAACATATATAAATTACCTTTTGAATCTCTTTTATAATATGCTATTACTTCTCTATCTCTAGCATCTTTTGGATTTATATTATCACTACTATCTTTATGTGTTTCAAATTCTTCTACTTCAGTAGGCTCCTTTGGATTCGGATGATTTTTTGTCCTCCAATATTTTGCTACATATACCTCTCCATCATATAAACTTTCTTCTATTCCACTTCCACTATATAAAATTCCATCACATAATTCTACACTTCTTAAATGCATTTCTGTTTCTAACAATTTTTTCTCTATAGTAGAATCAAATTCAGTATTAATTCTTTGGGATAAATTCCCTTTTGCTCTATCTTCTAATATTTCTTTAGTTACTAGTTCAGTAGCAGATAATTTTTTCAAATGTTCACTCGATTTAAAATATTCAATTCCTAAAGCTTGACCATTCTTTCCATTTGGATATAATACTGCAGTTTCATCAACCAAATCAGTTGGATAAAATTTATGTTCTAAAATTTTTAAAGCATCTTTTATTTTCTTTCCTAAGTTTTGAATAGATACTAAATATTTAGGTTGATTTTTAAATAATTCTTTAGTTACTTCTTGTGGGCAAGTTTCATAACATTTATAACAGCTTTGAGAATCACACGGCATATGATATCTATTTAAAATATCTTTATCAGAACCATTACCTTCTATTTTCGTAAAATCAACATCATTTTTTAAAAAATATTGAGGAAGCTGTCCTTTTACAATTCCAGCTCTATCCAATGTTAAATCAACATTATACCACTTCCCATCTACTTTTACTTGATTATATGCATAATTCTCTTCTGAAATATTTCCATCATCATCAATAATAATCTTTTCTTTTGAAGATACATATCTAGCTTCAATACCACAAATAGCACATGCATTTCTTAAAATTTCAGCATAACCTGCATGTACACATCTTCTATCAAGTAATCCACCAACTAGATCTTTAGATGAAAATTTACGTTTTTCTGCTTTTTTTTCATTTTTTCTAACATCATAATCAAATTTTATGTGAAATGCTAGACGTTTATATATTTCTGCAAATATTTTTGCT
The DNA here is from genome assembly GCA_947630235.1 of uncultured Clostridia bacterium. GTDB lineage: Bacteria > Bacillota > Clostridia > TANB77 > CAG-508 > Scatovivens. The sequence continues at coordinate 24,931 of CANRGN010000020.1, read as the reverse complement.
TCATTTGAATCATTTGGCTCTAAACCTTTTAAAATTTTATCTAATTCTTCTCTTGATTTTTGATACACTTTTGCTTCATAAATATGGTGTGAATAAGCGTTTTCATTTTCTTTAGGTGTAATTTTAACATATTTTAAACCTAATGTTTCCATCATTTTTTTAGTATCTTGAGCAGAAAGTTCAGAGGCATTTTCTATTACTGTAGATACATCACAAACTTTATCTATTACTAAACCTTTTTTTTGAATTTCTTCTAGTTGTTTTATAGTAAAACTAAGAGTAAGTTGTTCACCTTTTCTATAAAGCTTTGCCAAATTATCTAACATCTCTTGTGAAATTTCTTTTGATTTTGTACAATCAATATTAAATTTATATTCATCATCTGATACATCACTTGTATTTATAACAATATTTTCATCACTTAATTCTACATTTTTTAGCTCACGATTTTTTCTTTGATTTATCTCTAGTAAACCCTCAATGTTTTGAATAGTACAATTTTCAAGTTTTATTGAACTTCCAGATAATTGATTTATTACATCATTTTCAACAATTAAATTAGAAATCTCATAATCAACATTTTCTGGAACTTCTAATTTATCAATTTGTAACTTAACATCTTCTCTCTCTTTCGAACCTACAATAATGCATCTTCTTAAATTTTTTGATTCAATATTTAATTTATCATTATTACTAAATATTTCTATATTTTCTATTTTTGGTTCTGGTTTAATAACCTCATTTGAATTTTTAGTACCTAATGAATCATCTCTTTCTAAAGCATTTTTTATTTTCTTTCCTAGTTTTAAGATAGATACTAAATATTTAGGTTGCTTTTTAGAATCAAATAATTTTTCAATTTTTCCTTGTGAATAATTTTTATCACATTTATCAAATTTATTCCAATCATCTGGTATATGATATCTATCTACAGTATATTTACCATTAGACCCCTTACTTTCTATTTTCTTAAAATCAACATCATTTTTTAAAAAATATTGAGGAAGCTTTCCTTCTACAATTCTATCTCTATCCCATGTTAAATCTACATTATACCATACCCCATCTATTTTTACTTGATTAAATGCATGAGCATATTGTAAAATATTTTCCTCTTTTTCCATAGTAAGTTTTTCTTTTGAAAATATATATCTAGACTCAATACCGCAAATAGCACATGCATTTCTTAAAATTTCAGCATAACCTGCACATACACATCTTCCTTCAAGTAATCCTCCAACTAGATTTCTAGACGAAAATTTACGTTCTTTTTCTATTTTTTCATCATTTACAGCATCATGATCATATTTCATATGAAAAGCTAGACGTTTATATATTTCTGATAATAATTTTACTTTATCTGAATCATTTGGATCTAAACCTTCTAAAATTTTATCTAATACTTCTCTGGATTTTTGATACTCTGTTGCTTCATAAATATGGTGGGAACAAAAGCTTTCATTTTCTTTAGGTGTAATTTTTACATATTTTAAATTTAATGTTTTCATCATTTCTTTAGCATCTTGAGCAGAAAGCTCAGATGCATTTTCTATTACTGTAGATACATCGCAAACTTTATCTATTACTAAACCATTTTCTTTAATTGCTTTTAGTTGTTCTATAGTAAAATTAAGAATAAATTGTTCTCCTTCTCTATGAAATTTTGCAAAATTATCTAACATCTCTTGTGTAATTTCTTTTGCTTTAGTACAATCTATATCAAATTTATATTGATTCTTTTCAAATACATAACTTGTATTTATAACAATATTTTCATCACTTAATTCTACATTTTCTAGAAAACGACCTTCTCTTGGATTTATCGCTAGTAAACCCTCAATGTTTTGAATAGTACAATTTTTAAACTTTATTGAATGTCCAGATAATTGATTTATTACATCATTTTCAACAATTAAATTAGAAATCTCATAATCAACATTTTCTGGAACTTCTAATTTATCAATTTGTAACTTAACATCTTTTCTCTCTTTCGAACCTACAATATAGCAACTATCTAAATTTTTTGATTCAATATTTAATTTATCATTATTACTAAATATTTTTATAATTTCAAAAAAAGCCATTTATTTAACCTCTATAAAAAAAATCTGCTTCTTTACTTACCCTAATATTCCCCAAATTATTTAATACACTTTCATCATCTAAACTAGAGCCATCTAAAACTAATAATTTTAACTCTTTTAATTTTTTTAAAATTGATGCATTAATAATATTAGAATTAGATATTTGTATTTTTTCTAAATTTGTATAAGCTTCCAGTTTTTTTAAATCAACTGTTTCTGGAATTTCTTGAAATAACAAAAATCTTAAATATTTTTTACTTTCTAAAATATCTATTAATCCTAGATTAGAATACAAAATATTAATTTTTTCAATTTTGTTTTTTAATTTTTTATTTGTTCTTATATTACAATGATCAAACTCCAAATTAATTAAATTTTCCAAACTTCCAAGTGAATCTATTATTTCATCAGTTATATTAATTCCTGAAAAATCACAATTTTCTAAATTCTTAAATAACTTAAGTTCATTTGGATCAAAATAATTTTCTTTTAAACCATAACCTATTCTATGTAAACTCAAACTTTTTATTTTAAAAATATCCTCTTCAGTAATATCTTTTTCATCACTTAAAAATAATCTATTTCTAATATTATTAATCAAATCTGTACTTTTTAAATTTACTATCATATTCTTTTACTGCATAAATATGCATTTCCTCCTTTTATCATTATATAAAAATTATAACATATATTTTTATCAAAATTGGCACACGTCCATCTTATTCATTTTTTTATAAAAAAGCTTTTTAATTTTTTAAAGATTCTTTTTATTAAATTATCTTTTTCAACATTTACAGGTAACATTTTTTCACTTGCCATCATTGAATCAGATGATAATTCTGATTTATTTAAAGAAACAAGTTCATTAGATTTTTTTTCATTTATACTTATATCATTCTTCTTTACCTGCTCAAAAATATTAGAATTGCTATTTTTATTCTCATTTTCTTTTATAATTTTTTGTAAATTACTTTTTTCTTCAGAGCTTTCACACCAATAACTTAAATGAAAAAAAGCAATTATTGAAATAGCATCTCTAGATACATGTTGCGATTTTAAAGATTTATCTTTAGTATATTTTGGATTATAATCTTCTTGTTTTAATTCTAAAATATTTTGATATATAATTTCTGGTAATTTTTTTATATAATATTCTCCAAACATATCTAAAAGAGCATAAACTTCAGAATAAACTTTTCTATTTTGAATACTAATATCTTGCATCATTATCACCTCTTTTTTTATTATTTTGTTTGTTCTTAATTTTTGAAACTAATTTTAAAATAATCCCCTTTTGATTCACAATATCTTTAGGATCAATTGCATATTCCCCATAAGCTTCAATCGCTACTGGCAAAGCTTCTGCTGCACTTTTATATTCTCGCCTTGAATCCTCTGATTCAAAATTAAAACTAAACATCTTTTTCGCTTCTTCGTGTTCTTCTTGATGTCTTTCTTCATATTTTTCTCTTACTCTTCCATCCATACATATTGTTTGTGGAAGTAAACAAGCATATCTTTTTCCATCCTTTTCACCATATGGTTCTATTACTTGAAGTCTTCCATCAGAATTTCTTGTAACTGCAATTCTTTTCTTTGGACAAGGATTTCCATTTTCATCTAAATCTGCTGATTCAAATTCTGCCAAAATTTTTCTTTTTTCAAATTGTTGCTTATTTTCATCTGTACTAATATTAACTAATATATCTTGAGATTTGCTACTTTCAATTGGTTTACTATTTCCAAATACCGCATTAATTCCTACTTTTACTTTTGAATATTCGTAATTACTATCTATAAAATAATATTCCTCTTTACCATCTAATCCTATCACAGATACTAAAAAGAAGGCTGTATTTTCATCTCTTATTATTCCATCTTTACCCTTTTTAGCATCTTTTTCAGAATACCCTAAAATAGCTCCATCAATTTTAATAATATCTTGTATTTTTCCTGGAATAATTCTACTTATAAATGTTTTACCATTCCCTGCCACAAATTCTGTGGGAGGTAAAAAAGGTTTCTTAACTCTATCTCTAATTTCTAGTCCCATAATCTCTTCTGCTGTAGTAATTTCTTTTTGAACACCTTTTTTAACTTTTGAAGATTCCACAGATAAAGGCTCCTCTCTATCATAAAAAACAGTAGTATCTTTATCTCCCATTCCAAACATATATAACTTACCTTTTGAATCTCTTTTATAATATGCTATTACTTCTCTATCTCTAGCATCTTTTGGATTTATATTATCTCTACTATCTTTATGTGTTTCAAATTCTTCTACTTCAGTGGCATCCTTTGAATTTGGATGATTTTTGGTCCTCCAATATTTGGCTACATATACCTCACCATCATATAAACTTTCTTCTATTCCACTCCAACTGTATAAAATTCCATCACATAATTCTACACTTCTTAAATGTATTTCTGTTTCTAACAAGCGTTGCTCTATAGCTGAATCAAATTCTGTAGAATATGGAATATGTTCTCCAAGCATATTATATAATAATTGATCATTTTTCTTACTTATATATTTTATAGGAGTTCTTGGATTTGCTTTTTTAGTAGCAAAAGTTTTTATTATACGATTAGATGATTTTGCAATATTAGTTCTTAATTTTCTAGGATCTGGACTAATTCCAAGTTTACTACGTATTCTTCTAGCTAAAGCAGAATTATATATTGATGAACTTAATTCTTTCATATATTCAATGCCGAAAGCCCCTGCAATTGTAATCCCCCAAGCTTTCATAAGTCCATTATTCAAAAATGAATTTAGCATATCAGGTGAATTACTTAAACCAATTATTTCACCTGTAGCTGTTACTGTAGAAGCTCCCAAGAGAATTAATCCTTTTGTTAAACTACCATTTCCGATTTTTCTTAATTCTTCTATAGTATTTGAATTTTTAAGTCTTTGGGGTAAATTTCCCTTTGCTCTATCTTCTAATATTTCTTTAGTTACAATCTCAGTATCAGATAAATTCTTAGAAGTTTGACTTGAACTTAAATATTCAATCCCTAAAGAATCGCCATTTTTTCCATCTGGATATAATACTGCAGTTTCATCAACTAAATCAGTTTGAGAAAATTTATGTTCTAAATCTTCACTTTCTTCAGTTCTCGTTGTAGTCATCCTAATTGGTTCTGGTTTGGGTTCTTGTTTAATAACAACATTTGAATTTCCAGTACCTTGTGAAAGTCTTATTTCATCTCTTTCTAACGCATTTTTTATTCTCTGACCTGGTAATTCAAAATCTACTTTTTCTTGTTCTTTAATAGATACTAAATATTTAGGTTGCTTTTTAGGATCGAATAATTCTTCAATTTTTTCTTGTGAATAATTTTTATCACACTTATCAAATTTATGATAATCCACTGGTATATGAGTTCTAATTACAGCATATTTACCATCAGGACCATTCCTTCCCATTTTCTTAAAATCTAAATCATTCTTTAAAAAATATTGAGGAAGCTGTCCTTTTACAATTCTATCTCTATCCCATGTTAAATCTACATTATACCATACACCATCTATTTTTACTTGATTAAAAGCATGAGTATCTTCTGAAATATTTCCGTCTTCATCAATACTAAGCTCTTCTTTTGATGATATATATCTAGCTTCAATACCACAAATAGCACATGCATTTCTTAAAATTTCAGCATAACCTGCACATACACATCTTCCTTCAAGTAATCCTCCAACTAGATTTCTAGATGAAAATTTACGTTCTTCTTCTATTTTTTCATCTTTTACAGCATCATAATCATATTTCATGTGAAAAGCTAGACGTTTATATATTTCAGCTAACAATTTTGCTTTATTTGAATCGTTTGGATCTAAGCCTTCTAAAATTTTATCTAATACTTCTCTTGATTTTTGATACTCTGTTGCTTCATAAATATGGTGAGAATAAAAGCTTTGATTTTCTTTAGGTTTAATTTTTACATATTTTAAATTTAATGCTTCAATCATTTCTTTAGCATCTTGAGCAGAAAGCTCAGATGCATTTTCTATTTCTGTAGATACACCACAAACTTTATCTATTACTAAACCATTATTTTGAATTTCTTTTAGTTGTTCTATAGTAAAATTAAGAGTAAGTTGTTCACCTTCTCTACAAAGCTTTGCAAAATTATCTAACATCTCTTGTGTAATTTCTTTTGATTTAGTACAATCAATATAAAATTTATATTCATCATCTAATGCATCGCTTGTATTTATAACCAATTTTTCATCACTTAATTCTACATTTTTTAGCTCACGATATTTTCTTTGATTTATCGCTAGTAAACCATCAATATTTTGAATAGTACAATTTGTAAGTTTTATAGAAATTCCAGATAATTCATTTATTACATCATTTTCAACAATTAAATTGGAAATCTCATAATTAACTTTTTCAGGAACTTCTAATTTTTCAATTTGTAACTTAACATTTTTTCTCTCTTTCGAGCCTTCAATAATACACCTTTTTAAATCTTTTGATTCAATATTTAATTTATCATTATTACTAAATATATCTACATTTTCTACAAAAGACATTTATTTAACCTCCATAAAAAATTTTCTTCTTCACTTACACTAATATTAGCCAATTCATTCAATACACCTTCATCATCTAAAACTAATGATTTTAATTCTTTTACCACATAAATATACAATCTCTCCTTATAACATTATATAAAAATTATAACATATATTTTTTTATTATAAGATTTTGTTACATATTTGAAAAACAAATGAAAAAAGCAAAAAAAATACAGTTCGTACTAAACAGTACAAACTGCACTTCTGTCTCATTTTTCTAAATTTACTATACCTGGAACTTCTATAGCCTTACCATCATAAGTAAATTTTGATCCATGGCAAGGACATTCCCAAAGCTTATCTATATTGTTAAAATACAATTCACAACCTAAATGTGTACATATAGGTTTAACTGTAAAAATCTCTCCATTATCATCTTTATATACTCCAATTTTTTGATTATCAATATTAACAATTTTACCTTCACCATTTTTTACATTTTCAATATAATCTTTAGGTAATTTAAACTTACTCAAAATTATAGAATCTTTAACTTCACTAATCATATTTTTCATTTCATCAAAATTTTTAATTGGTTCTAAACGTGTACTTTTATATAATTCTTCATATTCATTTTTTCTACCAAATATTTTATCTACCAATATTTTACCTGCAATATTTGAAGTTGTTAAGCCCCATTTATTGTAACCAGTTGCTACATAAAGATTATTCATTAAATGAGAATATTCACCAATATATGCAATTTTATCTAAAGATATACAATCTTCTGCAGTCCATTTATCTAAGATTTGTGCTTGTGGATACATATGTTTTATAACATTTTCTAAATCTACATAACCATCTGTTACTTGCTCTGTACCTGTTTTATAATCATAACCTACTGCTAATAATAAATTTTTTCCATTATCTTCTATAGTCCTAAAGGATATTACTGGATTATCTGAGCTAATATAATACCCTTCAAAAAGCTCTTCTTTTACATCTGCAACTATTGCATAAGATGTAGATTGATACATTTTTAGAAAATAATAACCTGGTACATTTATAGTAGGATACCTTGTTGCTAATACAACTTTATTTGCAGTTATTTTATATTCATTAACATATATTTCATATATATCATCTACCTTTTCAATTTTTGTAGCTTTTGAATTTTCATAAATCTTTCCACCATTTCTAACAATTGCATTTACTAATCCATAACAATATTTTACAGGATTAAATTTTGCTTGATTTGTAAATTCAATTGCAGAAACAATTTCTAATGGTAGATCAACTTTTGATAAAACTTTAGCTTTACCTTTTTGTATTTTATTTACAACCTTTTCTTCATTTGATATTCTACCTTCATCTTCTGGTTTTCTAGTAAATACATAAGATGATTCTCTTTTAAATTCACACTCAATATTTTCATCTATTATTATTTTCTCAATATTATCTATTGCCTTTTCATTTACTTCAAAATATTTTTTTGCATACTCTATACCATTCGAATCTAATAAATATTTATAAAAAAGTCCATGTTGACTAGTTACTTTACCAGTATTTTTTCCACTAGTACTTAAACAAATTTCATCTTTTTCAATTATTATAAAATCTGTATCTTTACCTAAATAATATCCTGTACTAAGCCCTGTAAGCCCGGCTCCTATAATACATACATCTGTTACTAAATTATTATCTATTTTAGGAAAACTTGGCTTATTTTGAACACTTTTATTCCAATATGATTCCATTTATTACTATCCTCCTAGGATTATTTTGTACTAAAAAAATTTTTTCATACTCAATATAATAAATGAAATCATATTAATCTTAAAAAATTTTACAAATATCCAAAATTGTTTTAAAAGATATATCATCTGGTGTTAAAACTATATCAAAATTTTCTTTAAAAACTTTTAAATTATCATCAATCTTTTTATCTAATAACCCGAATAGATATAGTTCTGTCCCATTCTATGCTTGGTACCATTTTTTTATCTTCAATAAAATCACCAATAAGTAATCTATATTCTTTATTTTCTAACTTATCTTTAAATTTAGAATTATAATATCCTTTCATTGTTTTATTTAATGTATGAATCAGTTTTCCTTTAAACTCTTCTATTTTTCCAGATTCATCAAAAGTAAAAAAATTACTTATTATATCTATATTATTATAATAACAATTATTTTTGTATAAAACCTCCTCTATTACATTTCCTATTCCAGCAGATAAAATAATAACTGGAATTTGATTTTCATACATTTTATACAAGAATTCTTTTGCATATGGTCTAAATATATAATTAGAATTATTTATTGATTGTTTTATATTTTCTAATGTTAGTCCATAATCATAAAATAATTTTAAACTTCCATACCACCATTCTTCCATTGCTTTATTTTTTTCTTCAATATCAATATTGTAATCAAGTTCTATTGGTGCATATTTTTGATAAAGCATTTGAGATTTTATAGAATATTCTTCGCCTAAATTGTCAAGCCCTATATCCCAACAGTCTGAACTTTCATTTGAAGTAATTGTTTTATCAAAATCTATTGCAACATAAAAATTTAAATTATTTAATTTTATTTTTTGTAATTTATCATCATTTACATATATCATATTTAACCTCATTAAAAAAATGGGCGATTATAAATCGCCCTAACAATTTTATTCATAATCAATAACATCAATCCACTTATCCAAAAATTCCTGTTCTTCTGCAATTCCTTTAGTTTTTCTTGAAGCTGCAACAATTGGAATCCATCTTTGAACTAAGTTTTTATCTATACCACTTTTTTGTACAAATAAATCTAAATATTTATTTGCTAAATTCTCTTTTCCATCCATTATAAATGTTATATAAGTATTTGCAGCATCTCCTGATGCATTTCCTATTGTAACATGTGCCCAATCTATTATTGAAGCACTTCCATCTGGCTTTATAATAACATTACTAGGATTATAATCACCATGACAAAGTTTAACATGATTTTTCATTCCATCTAATCTTTGTAATAATTCATATCTAGCATTATCTGTTAAATCTTTTAATTCATTTATTTTATTCTTATATTTATCCTTCATTCTATTAAGATGTGCTACTGATTTTGATAAAATATATAATTGAATATCAACAAACCAATTTAAATATTCATCTTCTTTTTCTGGATTTTCACTCATAAGTTTATCTAATGGTGTTCCTTCAATATGCTCTGATACTATTGCCCATCTGTTATCTATTTTACTTATTTCTAAAAGTTTTGGAATACTTAAATCTGTTCCCTCTTCAACTCTTGCTTGATTAAGAGCTTCATTTAAGATATCTGATTTTGAGTAGTTTTCTACAAATAATTTTATTGTTTTGTCTCCATCTCTATAAACTGTTTTTGTTTTTCTTTCAATTATTGGATTATCTAAATTTAAATACATTATCCATTTCCTCCTTCGCCATAATAAGCTTTCAAATAAATTTCTTTAAGCTCACTAATAAGTGGATATCTAGGGTTTGCACCTGTACATTGATCATTAAATGCATCTTCTGACATTTGATCTAAAGTTTTTAAGAAATCTTCTTCAGAAACACCATAATCTCTTATTGTTTTCTTTATACCAATTTTTTCTTTTAATTCATCAATTGCTTTAATTAGATTTTCTAAGCTTTCTTCATCATTATTTCCTTTTAATCCAAGAGCTTCTGCAATCTCAGCATATCTTCTTAAAGTATGAGGATATTCATATTGTGGGAATGTTCCCATTTTTGTAGGTACTGGATTTGAATTAAATCTTAATACTTCATCTATAACTAATGCATTTGATATACCATGAGCAATATGATGATAAGCTCCAAGTTTGTGAGCAAGCGAATGTGATATTCCTAAAAATGCATTTGCAAAAGCCATACCAGCCATTGTAGCAGCATTTGCCATTTTTTCTCTTGCTTCTGGGTCATTTGCTCCATTTTCATAAGCTCTTGGTAAATATTTAAAGATATTCTTTAAAGCTTCAATTGCTAAAGCATCTGTATATTCTGTAGCCATCATTGATGCATAAGCCTCTAAAGCATGTGATACAGCATCAATTCCAGATGCAGAAGTTAATCCTTTAGGTGCATTCATCATCATATTACAATCTACTATAGCCATTTTTGGTAATAATTCATAATCAGCTAAAGGATATTTTGTTCCTGTTCTTTGATCTGTAATAACAGCAAATGGTGTAACTTCAGAACCAGTTCCAGCAGAAGTAGGAACTGCAATAAAGTATGCTTTTTCTCCCATTTTTGGAAATGTGTATACTCTTTTTCTAATATCCATAAATGTCATAGCCATATCTAAGAAATTAACTTCTGGATGTTCATATAAAACCCACATAATTTTTCCTGCATCCATTGCAGAACCACCACCAACTGCAATAATGCAATCTGGTTTAAATTGTCTCATAGCTTGTGCACCTTCTTCGGCACTAGCTAAACTTGGATCTGGAGCAACATTTGAAAATGTTGTATGAACAATTCCTAATTCATCTAATTTATCAGTTATACATTTTGTATATCCATTTTCATATAAAAATGAATCTGTTACTATAAATACTCTTTTTTTATCTAAAACATATTTTAATTCTTCTAAAGCTACAGGTAAACAACCTCTTTTAATATAAACCTTTTCAGGTGCTCTAAACCAAAGCATATTTTCTCTCCTTTCAGCAACATTCTTTATATTTAATAAATGCTTAATTCCAACATTTTCAGATACTGAGTTTCCACCCCAAGATCCGCATCCAAGTGTTAATGAAGGAGTTAATTTGAAATTATATAAATCTCCAATTCCACCATGTGATGAAGGAGTATTGATTAATACTCTACAAGTTCTCATACTAGAATAGAATTTTTCAACTTTTTCTTTTTGAGCATCTGCATTTATATATAAAGATGAAGTATGTCCAAGTCCACCATCATCAATTAGCTTACATGCTTTTGTAAGAGCATCATCAAAATCTTTAGCTTTGTACATTGCAAGTACTGGAGATAATTTTTCATGTGCAAATTCTTCAGAAATATCTACTGATTCAACTTCTCCAATAAGTATTTTGGTATTTTCTGGCACTTGTACATCTGCTAAACTTGCAATAGTAGTAGCTTTTTGTCCTACAATTTTTGCATTTAAAGAACCATTTATTATAATTGTTTTTCTAACCTTTTCTGTTTCTTCTGGATTTAAGAAATAACAACCTCTATAGCTAAATTCTTTTTTTACATCTTCATATATTTTCTCATCAACAATAACTGATTGTTCAGATGCACAAATCATTCCATTATCAAAAGTTTTTGAATGTATTATTGAATTTACAGCTAATATTATATTTGCACTTTCATCTATAACAGCAGGTGTATTTCCAGCACCAACACCTAAAGCTGGTTTTCCACTAGAATATGCTGATTTTACCATTCCAGGTCCCCCAGTAGCTAGTATTGTATCTGCAGATGACATAAGTGAATTTGTTAAATCTAATGATGGAACATCAATCCAAGAAATAATCCCCTCTGGAGCACCTGCTTCAACAGCAGCTTCTAAAACTATTTTTGCAGCTTCTATTGTAGATTTTTTTGCTCTAGGATGTGGACTTATTATTATTCCATTTCTAGTTTTTAATGAAATTAAAGTTTTGAAAATAGCTGTTGATGTAGGATTAGTTGTAGGAATAACTGCTGCTATTAATCCAATTGGTTCTGCAACTTTTCTTATCCCATAAGATTTATCCTCTTCTATAACACCACAAGTTTTTTCATTTTTATATTTGTTATAAATGTATTCTGAAGCATAATGATTTTTTATAACCTTATCTTCAACAATTCCCATTCCTGTTTCTTCAACAGCCATTTTAGCTAGAGGAATTCTCGCTCTATTTGCAGCAAGCGCAGCTGCCAAAAATATTTTATCAACCTCTTCTTGAGAATATTTTGCAAACTTAGCTTGAGCCTCTTTAACAGATCTTACTGTTTCAGCAAGAGATTCTAAACTATCAACAATTTTGTATTCTTTTCCCAATTTCGTTCACTCCTTTATTGATTTTTTTTATTTCTTTATTATTATATACATAATTTTGTTTTTTTTACATATATTTGGAAAAATTTTTTTATTTTTTTGTTAGATTGTGGTAAAAATTTATTAGCTAAATTAATAAGCCGTGTTAGGAAGTATTATTATATCAATTGGATGTTATAAAAATATCAAGATAAGTTTGAAGTCTTTCTAAACGTCATCGACGGGTTCCCTTTCTGGTAAAACCGAACATCCCCCATCATTCCGTGTTAAGAAAGACTATCAACCCTTATCTTTCAAATTTTTATAACATCCAATTGATATAATAATACTTCCTAACACTACTCTATAAAAATAATATATAGAATATAATATATAAAATATCACATATAACAATAGCCAAAAAATTAAATATAACTACCATAAATTTTATAGAGTAGTAACCCAAATTTAACCGGGATGAGATGATATATTAACTGTATATGAAATTCAAAAATTTGAAAGGTAAGGGTTGATAGTCTTTCTTAACACGGAATGATGGGGGATGTTCGGTTTTACCAGAAAGGGAACCCATCGATGACGTTTAGAAAGACTTCAAACTTACCTTGATATTTTTGAATTTCACATACAGTTAATATATCATCTCATCCCGGTTAAATTTGGGTTACGGCTAATTATCCATCTATAACTAAAATGGCCACATATCTAATAACTAATTTTTTTATAAAAAGAACTATAAGCTTTATCAAAAATCTTCAAAATCTCCTGTTCCTTTTCATTCTGTCCATACGTCTTACTAGTATAACTAGCTAATTTCTGCTTATCAAACTTTTCTTTACCAGTAACAATATCAATAGCACACTGAGCTGCTAACCTTACTGTAGTTTCATATGAATCTAAATATTCTTTTGCTTCTTTAACAGTAATATCAAATTTTTCAGCTACCTCATTTATAATAGCATCTTTAGATTTAGACTTATCAAAAATATAATCTGCTGAATACATATCTAACTCTAATAATTTATCCTTTTCAGCATCTGAAATATTATGTGGTCTATCTGGTAAAGTTTTAACTAAAAATCCTAATGGTGTTCTAATTTTATCTTCATTTGGTAAAACCTCCATATCAGCTTTTAAAATACTTGGTATTCCACCAGAATTTGCACCTATAATTGGAATCCCATCAGCAGTACCTTCTGGAACTACTAATCCAAAAGGTTCTCCACGTGATAGAACATATTTAAAAGAAGACACTTGTTGCAATTCATGGATTTCTGTAGGTGTACATCTTCCAACAAAATGTACATTTTGTAAATTTAATTTATCATATAATTTTAAATAATTATCATTTAAATTTCCAGCACCTACAATTATAGATGCTATATCTTTTCCTTGTTTAGAAAGCTCCTCTGTATAAATTTTCATTGCCATAAGTAAAGCATCTATACCTTTAAAATCAGCAAATTTTCCAACAAATAATCCATAATAATTAGATTTTGTAGGAATATTTCCAAACTTAGAAATATTTTTAAAGCCTTCCTCTCCTAAATTAATATCACCAGTCTCAATTCCCTTTTGAACTTTATTATTTATTTTTCCTATTATAGTTTGATCACAATTTTTTTCATCATAATGATATACTCTTTCATCAAAACCATTTTCAGCTAAAACTACTTTATCCTTTGCAAAAGGAAATAGATTTATAAATTTTTCTTTTTGAGCATCAGATATAACTATAATTTGTTCTGAATTTCTAGCAGAAGCTTCAGTTTCTCTCATATAGTATTCATATTTAAATTGATTTTCAAATAATTTAAATAATTTAGAAATTGTATCCTTTTGAGTATTAGTAATTTTCTTATTAGATAAAATATTTTCTTTAGCTTCTTCTATTTTTTTGCTAGTTACACTTTCTCTATCAGAAAAAACATTTTTTATTTCTTCGAAAAATTCAAAATTTTTATAATTTTCTAATTCTTTATTTATTTCTTTTAAATAATTTTTAGACTTTTCATATCCAATTAAGTCGGTTCCATGTACAGTAGTAACAACTGGTTTGTTATATTTTGTACATAAATTACTTAAAAGCCAATTATGTTGAGCATGAATAACATCTGGATTATATTCTTCTATTTCTTTTTCAATTATATTTTCAAAATTTTTATTATAAATTTCTAATTCTTTTAAACCAATATCCCAAAAATTTTCTGTGCTTTCAGTATGAGTAGTAAACATCAAGTAATTAAATGGAGCACTATTTGGTAATTCTTTAGCATTTTTATTTTCACTTTTAAAAGGTACTACTCTATATCCAATACCTTCTTGTTTAGGAAAATCATCTCTATTATTTGCGGTAACAACATGTACATCTTTACCAAACAATTTGTGATATGCAGATTGCAAATTAACTAAAACACCACTTCCAGCTCCATGTATTGGAAAAGCAGTTGCAATTAATATTTTCTTTACTTCATCTTTTTGATCCATAAAATTCTCCATTCTATTACAATTTTTTTATATCCATGATTCGAAATTATATAACATATATGTCTAAATTTCAATAATTTTTCCACCACCAAAAACAATATCATCTATATAAAATACAGCAGATTGTCCAGGTGTAATTCTGGCAACTGGATTTTCAAATTTTACTTTAATTAAATCTCTATCACACAATTCTATAACAGCTTCCTCATCTTTGCTTGAATATCTAGTTTTAACTTTAACTTTAACTTGACCATTAAGCTCATCTACTAAAAGTAAGTTTATATTATTAACATACATTTCACTTTTATAAATTTCAGATTCTTCCCCAACAATAAGTTCATTTTTTTCTTTATTAAAACCTATTACAAACAAAGGAGCTTTATAAGATATTCCTAAACCTTTTCTTTGTCCTATAGTATAATTGTATAAACCATTATGTTTTCCAAGAATTGTTCCATCTTTTAAAACAATATTTCCTACCTTAGGTTTTATATTAGAATTGGTTTCTAAAAATTTTTTATAATTTCCATCTGGAATAAAACAAATATCTTCACTATCTGGTTTATTTGCAACTTTTAATTTATTTTGACTAGCAATAGCTCTTATTTCATCTTTACTTTCAAAATCTGAAAGTGGAAATAAAATATGCTTAATTAACTCTTTTGGAATATTCCATAAAACATAACTCTGATCTTTTCTTCCAGCATTAGATTTTTTTAAAATCCATCTTCCATATTTTTCACTATATTCAGTTTTTGCATAGTGACCAGTAGCAATAAAATTACATCCAAGCTCTTTTGCTTTTTCATACATAATACCAAATTTCATATATTTATTACATTCAATACATGGATTTGGAGTTTTTTGATTTTTATAACAATTTATAAAATCATCAATTACATATTGTTTAAATTCTTTTTTATAATCAAAAGTAAAATGAGGAATTCCAATAGAATTGCAAACATTTTTTGCATCTATATATGTATTTATATTACAACAACTACTACCAGCAAAAAGTTCCAAAGTAGCACCTATTACATCATATCCTTTTTGTTTTAAAAGAAGAGCAGAAACAGAACTATCTACTCCTCCACTCATTCCAAGTAATACTTTTTTATTTTCCATTTTTTTCTAATAACTCCTCCATAGTATGCCATGCAAGAAGAGCACATTTAACTCTAGCTGGCATATTAGAAACATTTTTAAAAGCTATAGCATCTTCTAGTTTTTTTAATTCATCTTCATCTTTTATTTCACGTTTTATCATATCAATAAAAGTTTTTATAATTTCTTTTGCTTCACTAATAGTTTTTCCTTTTAAAACATCAATCATAACAGAAGTAGAGCTTTGAGAAATTGCACACCCATGACCTAAAAAAGCCATATCTTCTATAATATCTCCATTTAATTTAAGCTCTAGCTTGATTTCATCTCCACAATTTGGATTATGTCCCATTTCGCAAAAATCACAATTTGGAAGCTCTTTTTTGTTATATGAATTCATGCTATGTTCCATAATTATTTCATTATATAAATCATCTAATTCACTCATTATTAAAACCTACCATTTTAAAATTTATTTTTTTACAATCCATTTTTCAAACATATTATAAGCTTTTTTCAATGCTTCAACTAATTTATCAACATCTTCTTTATTATTATAAATATGAAAACTAGCTCTACATGTAGAATCAATTCCCATACTTCTTAAAAGTGGTTGTGCACAATGATTTCCGGATCTTACACAAACATTATTTGCATCTAATATACTTGCTACATCATGAGGATGAACTCCATCAATATTAAATGATATAACAGCATTATGATTTTTAATATTTGGAGTTAAATATAATTTCACAAAATCTAATTTTGATAGCTCTTCTCTTGCATATTTTACTAATTCCTCTTCATGTTTTTTAATATTATCATATCCAATTTTTTCTATATAATCTATTGCAGAACCTAAACCTACAACACCTTCAACATTTTGAGTACCTGCCTCAAACTTATTTGGAAGTGGAGCAAATGTAGTTTCTTGCTCATAAACATATTCTATCATATCTCCACCCATTAAAAATGGATCCATTTTATTTAATATTTCTCTTTTTCCATATAATACACCTATTCCTAAAGGAGCGAACATTTTATGTCCTGAAAAAACAACAAAATCAGCATCTAAATCTTGAACATCAATTTTCATATGAGGTATACTTTGAGAAGCATCTAATATAGCAATAGCACCTTTTTTATGAGCATATTTAATTATTTCTTTAACATTATTAATAGTTCCCAATACATTTGAAACATGAGTAATAGATACAATTTTAGTATTATTAGTTATTTTACTTTCAATTTCTTCTTTTGAAAGCTCATACTCATCATTTATATACATATATTTTAAACTACTATTAGTTTTTTTCGTTACAAATTGCCATGGTACTAAATTTGAATGATGCTCCATAATTGATAAAACAACTTCATCACCATTTTTTAAATTATCTAAACCATAAGAATAAGCAATTAAATTAAAAGCTTCACTAGCATTTTTTGTAAATATAATTTCTTCACTATATCTACTATTTATAAATTTAGAAATTTTTCTTCTAGTATCCTCATAAATTTCAGTAGCTTCTATACTAAGCCCATAAGCTCCTCTATGAGGATTTGCATTACTATTTTCATAAAATTCTTTGATTTTATCAATAACCATTTTTGGCTTTTGAGTAGTAGCACCACTATCTAAATAAACTATATCTTTATTTTCAAATATTGGAAAATCTTTTTTATAATCCATTATAAACTCCTATTATTTTATTATTAACTACATGTTTATTATTATACTACTATTTTAGTAGGAATTGCAACATTTACTTAAATATATTAAAAATTATTATTGCGTATATCGAAATTTCGTTATATAATAATCAAAGCCTTGTCATAAAGGTTATACTTTATGAAGGGAGGTGAATATAATATGACATCCTATGATTTAATTTGGCGTCTTATATTATTATTACTTGCTAACAATAATAAATTCGAAGATAGCCAAAATCAAGAAGACTAACTACATAGTCAAAGACGGTCTGACCAACCGTCTTTTTTCTATGAAAAAAAGATGTGCGACCAACACATCTTTTTTAATATAATATAACATCCTATAAAAACATCTTATGATAAAATGATTATAGCATCATTTTTTTTTAATGTCAATATTTTTCGAAATTTCGTCAAAAATTTCTATCCTAATCTTCTATCAATTTCATCACTTATCTCATTTTTAACATATTCATCAGAAATTCTTTCAATAATTTTATTAAATCTAGATTTTACAATTAACTTAACTGCCTCTTTATATGATACTCCTCTACTCATTATATAAAATAATTCGCTATTATCTACACTTCCTGATGCTGTTGAATGATTTCCTTCAACAGCCTCTTCTGTACATAATAACATTGGAAGTGCTTTAGATTTAGCCTTACTAGAAAGAAGCAAACAAAATTCATTTTCATTTCCTTTTGCTTTTTTGCAACCATTTTTAAAATCTATTGTTCCTTTGAAATTCTTAATAGCATTATCATCTAATGCACCTTGAACATCTATATCTACATTTGATTTTTCACCATATAAATTAACAATGTAATTTATATCTTTTAATTCATCTTTTTGACCAAGATAAATTGATTTTAAATCATTATTTGCATTATTTCCTAAAACCTTTGAATAATAATTTGTAATACTAGTTTTAGCACCTAAACCAATTATTGTATAATTTATAATTGAATTATTTTCTAAAGTATTTTCTATAGCTTCAAAATTTAGAGATTTGTCATTTAATAAATTTACAATTGAAATATTAAGCTTAACATTTTCTTTTGCAATAGCTTTAATAATACTATTATGAAAACAAGTTTTATCTGTATTTGATTTATACTCTATAACAATATTACAATTTTTATTTCCAATAATTTCTATATTATTAATCAAATTTAGATTATTATCATCAAACTCATATACAATTTTTATATCTTCTTTTTCAGTTTCAATTTTTAGAATATTATTAGAATTATTATAAACATTATCTTCTAAAATTTTGCCATTGCCATAAGCCAATTTTTCATTTTCTATTTTATTTGATATTTTGCTTTTATTAGAATAAATTTTAGCATTGTTAAATTCATTTAATTTTTCTGGAATTTTTATATCATTTAATTTAACATTATTTATTCCATAATTTTTTGATGTTCTAACAGGAGTTTCATTTACTATAATATCCATTATCCTATACTCCCTTCTAATTCTAAATTGATTAAATTATTCATTTCAACAGCATATTCAACTGGAAGCTCTTTTGAAATTGGATAAGCAAATCCTCTAACAATCATAGCTTTAGCATCTTCTTCAGATAAACCTCTACTCATTAAATAAAAAATTTCCTTATCACTAATTTTTCCAATTTTTGCTTCATGTGAAAATATAACATCATCTGTTCTAATATCATTTACTGGAATAGTATCTGATCTTGATTTATCATCAAGCATTAAAGATTCGCAAGATACACTACATTTAGAATTTTTAGCATTTTCATTTATTCTTACCAAAGCTCTATATGTGCAAGCACCACCATTTTTTGAAATAGATTTTGAGTTAACAATTGAAGAA
This sequence comes from uncultured Clostridia bacterium, assembly GCA_947630235.1. GTDB lineage: Bacteria > Bacillota > Clostridia > TANB77 > CAG-508 > Scatovivens. Next base: position 5,113 of record CANRGN010000020.1, on the reverse strand, counting down.
GTATTTTTTGCATTATGAACAACTTTAAAACCAGTATCTAAATTTTGTCCTCCACCTGCAAAAGTAATTCCTGTATATTCAGTTTTAGCACCTTCTCCATTTAAAAAGCTCATTGGATAAAGCATTGATACTTTAGAGCCAAAAGAACCTGTAACCCAATCAACCTGAGCATTTTTACCAACAATAGCTTTTTTAGTATTAAGATTCATCATATTTTTAGACCAATTTTCAATTGTAGAATATCTAAGATAAGCATTATCTTTAACATATAATTCAACACATCCAGCATGAAGATTAACTTTATTGTATTTTGGAGCACTACATCCTTCTATAAAATGAAGACTTGCCCCTTCATCAACAATTATTAAAGTATGTTCAAATTGACCAGATTCTGGAGAATTTAATCTAAAATATGATTGAAGTGGAATATCCAGTTTTACTCCTTTTGGAACATAAACAAAAGATCCACCAGACCAAACAGCAGCATGAAGTGCAACAAATTTATGATCACTAATTGGAACACATTTCATAAAATGCTCTTTAACAATTTCTGAATATTCTCTTACAGCAGTTTCCATATCTGTATAGATAACACCTTGTTTTAACAAATCTTCTTTAATACTATGATAAACAACTTCAGAATCATATTGTGCACCAACGCCTGCTAAAGATTTCTTTTCTGCTTCTGGAATTCCAAGTTTATCAAAAGTATCTTTTATATCTTCTGGAACCTCATCCCAACTAGAATTTAATTTAGATTTAGGTTTAACATATGTTGCAATTTCTTCCATATTAAGTTCAGATAAATCAGGCCCCCATGTAGGAAGCTCTAATTTATTATACATTTCTAAAGCTTTTAACCTAATTTCTCTCATCCAATCTGGATCGTTTTTCATTTTAGAAATTTCTTCTACAATTTCTCTATTTAATCCCTTTTCAATTTTAAAATCATAATTATCAGCATTTTTAAAATCATAAATATTTCTATTTATATCTTTTATATTAGCTTTTGCCATAAATATTTTCCTTTCATAAACCACACATTATTTTTTGTATTTACTAAAACCATTTTCCTCTATTTCTTTAGCAAGCTCTGCATTACCAGTTTTTATAATCTTACCATCTATTAAAATATGAACAAAATCTATTTTTAAATTTTGTAAAATTTTCATATTATGAGTAATTATTAAAACAGCATTCTCATCATTCTTATACATATCGATTCCTTTAGATACAGCTTTTACAGCATCAACATCAAGACCAGAATCTGTTTCATCTAAAATTGCAAGTTTAGGATTTAATACTAGCATTTGTAAAATTTCATTTTTCTTTTTCTCTCCACCAGAAAAACCTACATTTAAATTTCTTTCAATAAGTTTAGGATTCATATTAAGTTCTTCCATATTTTTCTTAATATTTTCTTTTAGCTCAAAAATTTTAACTGGCTTTCCATCTATATTATTTTTTGCTACTTTTAAGAAATTCGTAGTTGTAATTCCAGGAATTTCTTCTGGATTTTGAAAAGACATAAAAACACCTTTTTTAGCAATTTTATCAGTAGATAAATCATTTATATTTTCACCATCAAAAATAATCTCTCCACTTTTCTTTGTATATTCTGAATTATTAAATATAACATTAGCAAGAGTAGATTTTCCAGCACCATTAGGCCCCATAATAACATGAACCTCACCTTTATTTATATTTAAATTTAATCCCTTTAAAATTTCTTTATCTCCAGCATTTGCATATAAATCTTTTATTTCTAATAACTTACTCATTTAAAAAGCTCCTTTTAAAACACTTTAATATTTCATACTAAATCAGTAGGAATTATATCATCATATTTATATTTAGTCAACAATATTTAACAATTATAGTATGTATTAGAAAAAATTTTTCATACATGTATTCTATTTAGACTGCTAAATGAACTGTAGTGGATATTTTTTATTCTTTGTGTTAGAAATATAATTTTAGTTTAAACTAATTAGGAAGCCGTAATAGAAAGATTGAGGCTGTAATAGTATATCATCTAATTATTAAACTAGCTCCAGGGATAAATTTAAGAGTCCTTAAACGTCCCTAGGGCACCCTTCCACCTGCAAGCGTGAACTCTTTCCCTGACTCCGTGTTAAAGGACTCTAAAATTTACCCTTCCGATAGTTTAACAATTAGATGATATACTATTACAGCCTCAATCTTTCTATTACTACTCTATAAAATTTCTATTATTGTTTATTTATAGAACATTTGTTTACGCGTCAATTTTGACAAAAATTGTGTGCAATGCTTTTACTTAATATCTACAGAAAACTTTCCTACTGAATAAGCAAAAAGATGTGCTATAAACACATCTTTTTGCTTATTTAATATAATTTTATTCATCTTTTTTAGAATCTATATATCCTTTTAAAATACTTCCATATTGTAATTGTGTTATACATAGACCTATATATGATACTGCTGTTGCTAAAGCACCAATCATTCCTGCTTCAACATTTTCATATACTGTAAAAAGAACTATTGTTGCAATTAAGAAAAGTATACTTATAAATAAAGGTGCTATAGAAAAATATTTTGCTCTCCATCCAAAACCAGTTTTGTTAAATTCATTATGCATACTCATTATTTCCTTATTTTTTAAATCATATGTACTCATAACATTTTTTTCCTTTCATCTAATTTTTTATTTAAATTTCCTACACTTTGTTGTACTATATAATAAATAGCATATATTACTTCAGAAACTACTATTAAAAGCATAAATACAATATTTAAATTTTCTGAACTATATTTACCTAATACATCTAATAAATAATATAAACTTAAAAATAAAATACCTCCCACTAAATAAAATTTTAATGCTAATTTTATTGTATTTTTTATTATATTTTTAAAAAAATTTTCTTTATCTATTTTTTTACCTTCATATATAACCAATCTTACCATTGTAGAACACAAAATAGCTATCAATATAGAAGTAATTATTTGAATTATAAAATTTTGTGGATTCAATATACTTAAAATATCTTTTTTATATAAATCAATTCCACCTATTAAATAAATTATTATATATGCAAATACCCACCAAACTATTCCTAAAACAAAATTTAATAATAAAAATTTTAAAACCTTTTCTTTCTTCTCCATAATAATACCTCCTTTAAATATCTAAAAATTCTTTAATTTTCTTAATATATCTTCTAGATACATATGTTTGATATCCACTATAAAAATTTATACATATAGTGTTTATGAATTTAGTGTTAAAGTTTCTTACCTCATCAAAATTTACAATTTCAGAATTTGAGATTCTAAGAAACTTATCTTTTGATAAAATCTGTTCAAATTCATACAATCGCTTTTTAGAATAATATATTTTATCTTTTGTTCTAACACAAACTTTTCCATTTTCTGTATATATAGATTCAATTTCATCTTCTTTTAAAATATATGTATCATCATCTAAAGAGACTTTTACAGGCTCCTTTTTTTGAGAAAATCTATCTAATATCTCTTTAATTTCATCATCCATTTCATTTGCTTGAATTATTATTTTTTTCTCTTGATATTTTTCATCAATTTGCAATTCAACTTTCATACTTAATTTTTTCCTTTCTTAAATTTATATAAATACATAATTGAAATTATTTGTGTTTCTAAATATATTATACCAAAAACAAATAAACTTATGTTAACTTTTACATATACGGTATAAAAATCAACATAAGTGGTTATTTTTTATCAATAATTTTATTAAATGCAAAACTATCCTAATAAATCAGCTAAAGTTTTACTATCTACATACTGATTTATAGCATTATCTAATCCTTCCCAAAAAGAAAATGTAATACAATCATCCTTTTTATCACATTTTCCATCCTCTGTTAAACAAACCATAGGAGATAAATCTCCTTCCGCTGCTCTTAATATTTCACCTACTGTATATTCTTGAGGCTTTTTATTTAATTTATATCCTCCATTATTTCCTCTAGCTGTACTTAAAAAACCAGCTTTATTTAGTAATGAAACAATTTGTTCTAAATATTTAATTGAAACATTTTGTCTATTAGATATATCTTTAAGAGAAATATAATCTCCATTGCCATTTAAAGCTAAATCTATCATAATTCTTAAAGCATATCTACCTTTTGTAGAAATTCTCATTTTCTTATCCTCCATAGCAAATTAATCATCTATACATAACCTTAATTTTTCATCTAATTCTGGACACTCTTTATTCAATCTAATAGGAACACCTTTTGGATTTACAAAACAATGATTAGTTTCACCTACTGCAACTAAAATATCATTAACTGTCATTGTATATTTTATTTTTAATCTAACTGTATTATAAGCTTCTATTTTTGTAGTAATTTCAACTTCATCATCAAAATAAGTGCTATGCTTAATTTCACAGCTATAAGCTAAAACTGGTGAAGATACTCCACTATTTTCTAATTTTTTATAGCTATATCCCATTTTATCCATAAAATCTACTCTAGCTTCTTCCATCCATCTAACATAATTTGAATGATGAGTCATTTTCATAGCATCAGTTTCATAATAATTTACTTTGTGTTTATATTTACTTTCCATATATAGTCTCCTAACTTTTTTTCATATTATATTATAAAAAAAAATTTTTCTCAATATAAATTTGTTGGTATTTTTTATGTTAGAAATATAAATTAAGTTTAAATCAATTAGGGAGCCGTAATAGAAAGGTTGAGGCTGTAATAGTATATCATCTAATTATTAAACTAGCTCCAGGGATAAATTTAAGAGTCCTTAAACGTCCCTAGGGCACCCTTCCACCTGCAAGCGTGAACTCTTTCCCTGACTCCGTGTTAAAGGACTCTAAAATTTACCCTTCCGATAGTTTAACAATTAGATGATATACTATTACAGCCTCAACCTTTCTATTACTACTCTATAAAAATCAGTTTTAAGTAATAAATTATTATTATTAATATTTTATTATAAATTTAAAACTTACCTAAATATAAATAAATAATTAATTATTACTAGTTAATGTTTTTTTTATAAAAATACTTTTAAGTCTTACAGTACCACTATGTTAAGTAGAAATTTTATTATAAAAATTTTA
>CANRGN010000019.1 GCA_947630235.1 uncultured Clostridia bacterium | reverse complement strand
CTGGAAAATCATAAAGAAATTACTCAATGTTCAAAAACATTATACACTTACATAGAAATGGGACTTTTTAAAGAGTTTGGTATCGATAATTTTTCTTTAAGAAAAAAAGTTAGTAGAAAAGTTAAATCAAAAATATTAAAGAAAAGAAGACAGCCAGTTAATTATAAAGGTCGAGAATACAAGGATTATTTAGAGTATGCAAAATCTCATCCATTTGAAAGCACAACTGAAATGGATACTGTTTACAATAGTCAATCCGGTCCATATATTCAAACATTTATATTTGAATATACTGGTTTAATGATAGGTTTTCTACATAGTGAGAAAACTTCTGGATCAATGGCAAGTACATTAGATAAACTTCAGGAATTACTGGAAGATGATTATTATACTCATTTTTCTTTATTGCTTACTGATAGATGTTCTGAATTTGAAAAATATGATTTATTTGAGAACAATTATCAAACAGATGAATCAAGAGGACATATATTTTATTGTGACACACAAAGACCCGACCAAAAACCTCATGTTGAAAATAATCATAACTTTATTAGAAATATTTTACCAAACAAAAGAAAATTAGATAAATTAACTCAAGATGATTTAAATTTAATGTTTTCTCACATAAATTCAGTTCCAAGATCTATTTTAGGTGGAAGAACTCCATATGAGGTATTTACATACTTTTATGGTGATGAAGTTCTAAAGAAATTGAATATACAAAAGATTGAAAAAGACATGGTTACACTACAACCATATCTTTTAAAAATTAAATAAACTAAAAAAAAATTAAAAATCAGAAACACTTGCGTTAATTTCATATGTTCCGTTGAACTCTAAACAAGCAAAGTAAATGTTAGTCTTACACTAAAAAAATAACATTAATTTTGCTTATTTGTTATGCAATTTTTTCTAAACTTTATTTAAATTTTACACTAAAATAAGCATTTTTTCAATATACAAAATCAAAAAAATGCTTATTTTCTTTATATTAATCTTACATTTTATTTTAGTTTTACAAACTATATTTTACTTTTACAATTCACCTTTTATTGGATATGATTGAAAAAATTAAAAATAATCTTATAATTATGAGAAAAAATTTTTTAGATAAAAGAATTTATTTAAATATATTTTTAATATAAAAAAATTATAAAAATATAAAAATTAAAAAATAAAAATAAAAAATATAAAAATTAAAAAATATAAAAATTTAAAAAATATAAAACTCATATAATTTCCAATACAAAAAACAAAATGACAAATATGCTTGCAAATCAATTATAAACAAACAAATTCGACAATTTCAAAGAAAAAAAATAAAAATTTGAAAAAAAAATATTTTGTTTGTAAACACTTATATATGTACTTGTTCGGATTTTCCAAAAAATATTATATTTGACAAAAAATATAAAACAGAGTATAATAGCAATGTCACTTAGGGGGGACAATTTTTATGAAAAAAGATAAATTATCAATAAAGATAATTAGAAGAGTCGTTTTCATAAGTATTATTTTAATTGCTATGTTAACAATTGGCGTTGTTGCAGGAAAATCAAATTTAAATACAATTACTATTGTATGTTCAGATGATAGTGAATTATCTTTAGTTACTTCTGAAACAAATGTAGGTAAAATTCTAGAAGATAATTACATTATATTACAGGATGATGAAAAAGTTACACCAAGTAGTGATTCAAATATTGATTTTACAAAAAAAATAGTAATAAGTAAAGTAACAGATGAGCCAATTGTTGTTGCTGAAGAAGTTTCAGATGTATCTAAAGAAGAAATACTAGGAAATTATGTAACAGTAACAGAAAAAATTATAACAGAGCAAGAAGAAATTCCTTATGAAACAGTTACAAAAGATATCTCAACTACAGGAACAGAAACTACAGATAAAGTTATTCAAGAAGGACAAAATGGATTAAAGGAAACAAAATATAAAGTTAAATATCAAAATGATGTAGAAATTGAAAAATCGCTTATTTCAGAGCAAATTATCAAAGAGCCAGTTGATAAAATTATTCAAATATCTACAAAAATAGCATCAAGAGCTAGTGCTCCAAGAAGTACTGCTACAATAGCTGCTAATGCACAAAATGGAGAAGCAAAAGTAGTTACAATGAATGTATCTGCATATACAGCTTCTACATGTGGAAAAGCTGCAGGAAGTGCTGGATATGGAATTACATCTTCAGGAAAACCAGCATCTTCATGGTATACAATAGCTGCAGGAAGTGCTTATCCAATTGGTACAGTTGTTTATATACCATATTTTGCTAATCAACCAAATGGTGGATGGTTTGTTGTAGAAGATAGAGGTGGAGCAATATCAAATAATAGAATAGATGTGTATATGGATACTTATGCAGAATGTATAAATTTTGGTAGAAGAAATTTAGAATGTTATATATATTAATTAAATATTAAAAAAGGGGGCAATTTTAGATTGCTCTCTTTTTTTATGCTTATTTTTGCAAATAGCTAACCAATTTTTTTTATAATTTATTTTAAAGGAGGTTTAAAAATTTGTTATCAAATATAAAAACAATAGCGCTTCAAGGATTAGATGGAATAATTATTACAATAGAAGTAGATATTACAGAAGGAATGCCTAGTTGGGAAATTGTAGGTTTACCAGATGCTAGTATAAAAGAATCAAGAGAAAGAATAAAATCTGCAATAAAAAATTCTGGAATAGAATTCTTTAATAAAAAATATATAGTTAATTTATCACCTGCAGATATAAGAAAAGAAGGTGCAATGCTAGATTTGCCTATTGCAGTAGGAGTTTTAGCATCTACAGGAATATTATCAGAAGGAGAATTTAATGATACAATTTTTATTGGTGAATTAGCTTTAGATGGATCTGTAAGAAAAGTAAATGGAGTTCTTCCAATATGTATTGAAGCATTGAAATATGGAATAAAAAAAGTAATTGTTCCTATAGAAAATGCTAATGAAGCAGCTGTTGTACAAAATTTAGAAGTATATGGAGTTTCTAATTTAATTCAAGTAGTAAATTTTTTAAATAAAAAAATTAATTTACAAAGAACTATTGTTGATATAGAAAAATTTTTTAAAAAAACAGAAAAAGATATATTAAATTTTTCAGAAGTATCAGGACAAGAAAATGTAAAAAGAGCTTTAGAAGTAGCTGCTGCGGGAAGTCATAATTGTTTATTAGTTGGTGCTCCAGGTTCTGGAAAAACAATGATGGCTAGAAGAGTTACTACAATTTTGCCAGATTTAACTTTTGAAGAATCTTTGCAAATAACGAAAATTCATAGTATAGCTGGAAAAATTAAAGGTGAAAATGAAGCACTAATTACAAGAAGACCTTTTAGAAGTCCTCACCATACAATTTCTCCACATGGAATTATTGGTGGTGGGAAAATTCCAAAACCTGGTGAAATAAGTTTAGCTCATAATGGAGTATTATTTTTAGATGAGCTGCCAGAATTTAGTAGAAACACATTAGAAGTATTAAGAGGTCCATTAGAAGATAGAGTAGTTACTATAAGTAGAGTAGGCGCAAGTTTATCATATCCTTGCAATTTTATGCTAATTGCTAGTATGAATCCGTGTCCTTGTGGATATTATGGAAGCTCGGAAAAGGAATGTACTTGTGATGAAAGAAAAAGAAATATGTATAGAGCTAGAATTAGCGGTCCTTTATTAGATAGAATTGATATTCAAATAGATGTACCAAGTGTAAAATATAATAATTTTAAAAATAGTGTTAGTGAATCATCAGAAGAAATAAAAAGTAGAGTAGATAAAGCAAGAAAAATTCAAAATGAAAGATATAATAATTTAGGAATATTTTCAAATTCCGAACTAACTCCTAAATTAATTCGAAAATTTTGCACACTGAATTTGGAATCAGAAAATATTATGCAAAAAGCGTTTGAAAAATTCAAATTTAGTGCAAGGGCATATTCTAGAATATTAAAATTAGCTAGAACAATTGCAGATTTAGATGGAAAGGAGAATATTGAAGCTGTACATATTACAGAAGCAATTCAATATAGATGTTTAGATAAAAGTTAATGAAATATATAAAAATAGATTATAAAGATAATTTATATCCTGAAAAGTTAAAAAAAATTAAAAATTCCCCTAAACAATTATATGCCATTGGTAATATAGATTTATTAAAAGAAGATATGATTGCTATTATAGGAACTAGATACATAACAAATTATGGAAAAAAATACGTAAAGAAATTTGCAAAAGAGATAGCATTAAGAAATATTACTATTATTAGTGGAATGGCATTAGGAACAGATGCTGAGGCTCATAAAATTGCATTAAAGTATAATAGTCCTACTATAGCTGTTTTAGGTACAGGTTTAAATAATATATATCCTATAGAAAATATAAAATTATTTAATGATATATTAGAATCAAATGGTTTAGTAATAACTGAATGTTTACCAGATATAGAATATAATTGTAAAGTTTTTCCTAAGCGAAATAGAATTATTAGTGGACTTTCAAATGGAATATTGGTAATAGAAGCAGGGCATAGAAGTGGAACAGGGATAACTGTAAAATATGCTATAGAGCAAAAGAAACCTATTTTTGCAATACCAGGAAAATTAGATGATACATATAGTGTAGGAACTAATAGATTTATAAAAGAAGGAGCTAATTTAGTAACTGATATTTCTGATATTTTAAATTTTTATCCACAGTTTTTGAACAAAAAGAGGAAAAGTATTTCTGTGAAAAAAGTAAAAAGTGAATATTTAGAAATATATAATTTATTAAAGAACAAATCTTGCAATATAGAAGAAATTAATAGAAATATAAAAAATAAAACAATAATAGAAATAACCAATATACTTACAATGATGGAATTAGATGATATTATTATTAAAGATTTTGGAAATGGTTATAAATTAAAGGAGGAAAATGCATAATAGAGATTTAGGAAATTGGGGAGAACAACAGGCTGTTAATTTTTTAATAAAAAATGGATATGAAATAATATGTAGAAATTTTTATTCATTTCAAGGAGAAATAGATATAATTGCAAAATTTAAAAAAACAATTATTTTTTGCGAAGTAAAAACTAGAAGAAATATATCTTACGGAATGCCTATTGAAGCGGTGAATTATTATAAGAAAAAACATTTATATTTTACAGCAGAGTATTACTTATATAAAAATAATTTATATAATATACCTGTTAGATTTGATATTATAGAGGTTTTATTAATAAATCATAAAATAAAAATTAATCATGTTAAAGATGTATTATAAAAAATTTGTATTATAAAAATAAATAAAAATAAATTTGCATTATTAAAAAAATATGATTATAATTATATTTATAAATATGATAAGGAAGAAAAATAATATGAAATTAATATCTTGGAATGTAAATGGATTAAGAGCTGTTTATAATAAAGGTTTTTTAGAAAATTTTTTAAAATTAGACAGTGATATATTTTGTATACAAGAAACTAAAATGCAAGAAGGTCAGTTAGAAGTTAATCTGGATGGATATAAAACTTATTTTAATTATGCAGAAAAGAAAGGCTATTCTGGAACAGCTATTTTTACAAAAATAGAACCTCAAAAAGTAAGTTACGGAATAGGGATAGAAAAGCATGACAAAGAAGGACGAGTTATAACATTAGAATTTAATAATTTTATTCTAGTAAATTGTTATACGCCTAATGCTCAAAGAGAATTAACCAGATTAGAATATAGAGTAGAATGGGAAAAAGATTTTAGAAATTATTTGAAAAATTTAGATAAGAAAAAACCTGTTATTTTATGTGGAGATTTAAATGTTGCTCATAATGAAATAGATTTAAAAAATCCGAAAACAAATATTGGAAATGCAGGATTTACAATAGAAGAAAGAACAGAGATGACTAATTTATTAAAAAAAGGTTTTGTTGATTCTTATAGATATTTATATCCAGATAAACAAGAATTTTCTTGGTGGTCATATATGAGAAATTCAAGAGAAAAAAATATAGGATGGAGAATAGATTATTTTATTGTATCTGAAAAAATAAAAGATAAAATACAAGATGCAAAAATTCATACAGATATTTATGGAAGTGATCATTGTCCTGTAGAATTAAGTATTTCCTTTTGAATTTAGAGGAGGAATAAAATAAATAAATGAAAAAAGATAAAGAGTTGAAAAAATGGTTAGGTATATTTACTTTTTCTGTTTTACTAATTATTATTTATAAAACTTTAGATAATTTTGGAGAAATTTTTTCTTTTATAGGTAATTTTAGTAAAATGATAATGCCTTTTATAATTGCTATTATTATTGCATATATATTTTATATACCAAGTAAAAGAGTAGAAGATTTATATAAAAAATCAAAAATTAAAATTATATCAAAAAATCGAAGAGGTTTAGCAACGCTTACTGTTTATTTAATTGCAGCATTTTGTATATTTATAATAATAAATTTTATTTTCCCTATGTTAACAAAAAGTATTACAGATTTAGCTTCGAACCTGCCTAGTTATTATAATAGGGCTATAGATTATTTTGAAAATTTGCCTGAAGATTCAATATTTAATCAAATAAATATTTCTGATATGGTATTAAGACTTAAGGAAATAAATATAACAGATAAAATTATAGAATTTTTAAGTTTAGAAAATATATCTCAATATATAAAAGGATTTATGGGAGTTACAGGAATAGTCTTTGATGCATTTGTCACTTTTGTAGTATCTATTTATTTAATATTAGAAAGAGGAGATATAAAAAGTTTTTTAAAAAATCTTTCAAAAGCAATATTTAGTAAAGAGCAATATAAAAAATTATCAGTTTATTATAAAAAGACAAATACAATATTTTTTAGTTTTATTTCAAGTCAAGTAATAGATGCAATAGTAATTGGAATAATTACTACAATTGCAATGAGTATATTGCATGTAAAATATTCTGTATTGCTAGGATTTTTAATAGGAGTATTTAATATAATTCCGTATTTTGGTGCAATTGCTGCTGTTTTAATTTCAATTGTAATAACAATATTTACTGGAGGTATATTTAAAGCAATTTGGATGGCTGTAATAGTTATTATTTTGCAACAGATAGATGCTAATATAATTAATCCTAGAATTTTGGGCAATTCATTACATCTAAGTCCAATACTTGTTGTATTTTCAGTTACTTTATGTGGATCATATTTTGGAGTACTAGGAATGTTTTTAGCAGTTCCAATTGCAGCAATGCTTAAGGTTTTAGTTTTAGACTTTATAGAAGAAAGGAAAATAGAACAGGCAAAACTTGAAAAGAACAAAAAGGTGATAAAAAAGTCAAACACAACAAAAAAATACAAAAAGGAAGTTAAATAAAAAATTGGAAATCTTTAGATTTCCAATTTTTTATTCTTCTGCATATTTACCTTTTTTCTTTATAATTCTTTTTATAATATGAGATTTTTTTGTTTTTGGAGTAATACTTTCTTTAGCTTCTTTAATAATTGCTTCTATATCTTCTAATTCAGATTTTTCAAACTGTTCTTTGGATTTAGCATATATTGAACTATTATTTTGATTTTCTTCTAGATCCTGTTCGATTTCATCTTCATAATCTATAATTTGATTATTCCTTTTTATTCTTCTGAATTTTGGATAAATTTTTCTCAGATTATCTTGAGTATTATTTATTTTTGTATTGTATTCTTTATTTTCTTCATCGTCATCGTCATCATCGTCATCATAATCTTCAACATTTTGTGGTATAAGGTTATTTAATTCTTTGAATTCAGGGTTTTCAGGAACGATTTCAACGGGTTTTTCAATAATTCTTTCAATTATTTTTTCAACAGGTTTTTCAACAACTTTGTTTACTACTCTTTCAACAACTCTTTCAACTATTTGAGGTTGTTGATCTTCTGAATTTTCTGGTGGAGCTACAAATTTTCTTCCATAAGTTTCATATACACTTTTATCAAAATTATCATAAATAGCTTTAACACTATCGATTCTCCAATAATTAGGACTAATTATTGTTCCATTTGCATAATCTATATTATTAGTTTTTTCAATAAATTTCTTTTCTTTTTCTTGTATTTTTTCTAGGTAAGATTTATTATAAAGTTCTTCATAGCATCTATTAGTAGCTCTCTTTTTTGTTTCTTTTATTATTAGATCATACAAAATATTGATTTGATTTACATCTTCTTTTAAAATATTGCAACAATTTTTCATTAATCTATCATGTTCTTTAGGACCTTGAATTGCTGTAACTCTTTCGTTATCTAAAAATTGAACTAAATATTCTTTTTCAGCATTTAAAAAGCTAAGTTTTACTTCTGTATCAGTAATATGTTTTTTTCTTGCTTCGATTTTTAATTTATCATTTTCTAATTCATTTAATATTTTTCCTGTTTGCTCATACATAAATAAATAATTTTCTGCAATTTTTTGTGCAATATCTAATCCAAGTTTTGTTGCAGAAATTATTGCATTTTTATCAAAAGGTACTTTTTCATTTTTACCATTTCTCATCATTTTTTCAATAAGTTCTTCTTCAAAAATAGATGGTGATTCTATAAATTTTTTAGTAAGTTCAATGTCGTCAGGGTTAATAGAGTGAAAATTTTCTTTTAGAAGTGAAAAAGCTTCTTTATATTCAGCTTCGATTTTATTTTTGGGTTTAGAAATTTTTTTTAATTGTCTATTTTTTTCATTCAAGTTTATTATTCCTTCAATAAAATTTTTTCTAAGTGTTTTAAAAGCATCTTTGTTTTTATCTAAAGCTGATTCTATTTTAACTAAACATTTTTCAATATCTTCAACTTTTCTATTTACTTCACCAAAAATTATATTTCTACTGTATTCAAATTTTACATTTTGATTGTATAATTTTTCTTTTGTGTTTTGAATGTTTTGAATATTTGTAACTGCAAAGTCATATTCTTGTTTTGCTTTTGATTCTTCTTTACAAATGTTAATATAGTCATCAAGTACTTTTACAAATTCTTTGTAATCATAATAATTATTTTGAATATTATTGGTTTCAACATATCCCAATTTTTTCTCTACGAACATTTCCAAAACATTTATATTTCTCTCGTACATATCTTTTCACTCCATAACATATTATTATTGTTTATTATATATATAATAAAATAAAAAGTCCATAATTTAACAAAAAAAAATTACATAATAAAAAAAACAATTTTTATTATATAAATTTTTAATATAAAAAAGATGTAATTAATTTTAATTTATTTTTTCAATAAGTAAAGTATTTGAATTTAATTATATTTTTCATAAAAATTTAAAGTTTTTGTATGTATTATATTTCACTTTACAAAACTCTTGAATCATGTTGTTGATTATTGTATTTATATTTAGTTTTATAATTAAAATTTTCCTATTCAATAATTTATAAAAAATATTTTATTTTTTTAAATTTTATAATATTCAGTGACAAACTTTAATATATACTTTACTAATTCTAGGAAACGTTTAAATTCTTTATGAGAGATTTCAAAATATAATTTTTAAATTGTTTGATTAATTATTTCAATATTATTAATATTTTTGTATTTATTGGGTAAAATTAAAATAAATTCAAAATCTTTATTTGTAAGTTTTATTATATGAGAACTATATTTAATTTTCATGTTATAAGATTTTCTGAGTAAAATAATAGTTATATAAGATTTTGATTGAGTAGATTTTTGGAATTTTAATATACTTATAGTATACATCCATAAAAATTAAATGTTTATTTTGTTTAGAAAAATATTTTTCAGTTTAAATTTTAAGTTAATTAAATTTAAAAATTTATTTTTTTATTTTGTATTTTTTAGTTATATTTTGAGAATAAATTTTATAGCTACAAGATAATAAAACAGATTTAAGTAAATATAATTCATCACTACTAGAATTATATATGAAATCTTTTTTATTATAAGTGTATCTAAGAGCCATTTCGAATAAATGGCAAAATTGATCATAAGCTTTTTCTAATGTTGAATTTGTTAAAGCAATTTCAATTAAATTTTTTATATCTTGCATACTATAAACTTGTTTCAAAACACAAATAACAAAAAGCTTTGCAATTTGAGTTTTAGAATATTGTTTTTTTATAGGTGCTTCTATTAAATTATTTTTTACATAATTATTTATCATAGTTTTAGTTAGAAGAGTATTTTCTTCTTTTGAAGAATCATTATTAAAAAATATATAAGGAGATAGGCAAGAATTTATTAATTTAACAACTTGTTCTAAATATTGTTCTACGCTAGGTAATTCTATCCATCTAGGAATATGGAAATTATCTATAGAAAAATTTTCTGTTTTATTCATAATTATAGCACCTCCAACAAGTATAATATCATTATTGAATTATTTAGTCAATGTAAAAATATTTAGTAACCAGGTTGACAAAGCACAATAAATGTAATAATCTAGTATGGTAAACTAGATAAGGAGGAATGTTATGGAAGGCATTAAACTAGGAAATAAAAAATCAAAATATCCTATAATCCAAGGAGGAATGGGAGTTGGTGTATCTTTGCATAAACTTGCAGGTACTGTAAGTAAAGAAGGTGGAATTGGTATAATATCTACAGCAGATATTGGTTATAAAGAAAAAGATTTTTATAAAGATCCTATGAAAGCAAATTTAGATGCAATAGGAAAAGAGATAAAAATGGCAAGAGAAATCGCTGGTGAAGATAAGATTTTAGGTGTTAATATAATGGTTGCTCTAAAAAATTATATAGATATAGTGAAAGAATGTGTAAAACAAAAAATAGATTTAATTATATCGGGTGCAGGTATTCCGAAAGATTTGCCAGAATATGTAAAAGGTACAAAGACGAAAATTGCACCTATAGTTTCATCTTTAAGATGTTGTAAATTAATAGTAAAACATTGGATGGCAAAATATGATTATGTTCCAGATATGATTGTAATTGAAGGACCAGAAGCAGGGGGGCATTTAGGCTTTAAAAATGAAGAATTATTAAAAGAAAATAAACCTAAATTAGAAGATATTACTGTTGAGGTAGTGGATTATATAAAAGAAGTTGAAAAAGAAACTGGAAAGGAAATACCAGTAATTTCTGCAGGGGGAATATGGGATAATAAAGATATTAAAAAATTTCTAGACTTAGGGGCAGACGGCGTTCAAATGGCAACTAGATTTGTTGCAACTTATGAATGTGATGCATCTGACGAATTTAAAAATGCATATATAAATGCAAAATCCGAAAATATTAAAATTATAAAAAGCCCAGTCGGAATGCCAGGAAGAGCAATTTACAATGAATTTATAAAAAATACAGAAAAAGATAAATGTAATATTACAAAATGTTATAATTGTATAAAAACATGTGACGTAAAAAGTACTCCATATTGTATAACAAAGGCTTTAGTAAATGCAGTTACAGGAAATTTGAAAGAAGGTTTGGTTTTTTGCGGAAGTAATGTGGATAAGATAAAAGAAATAGTTTCAGTAAAAGACTTAATGAATGAATTGGTTTATGGAGTTAGTTAGTTTTTTCATATAATATTAATTCGTTTAATATTAAAAAGAGTGATATGTAATAATTGTTGTATATCGCTCTTTTTGTATTTTTGTGATAAATTTGTAAAATAAGCATTAAAATGTAACATAAATTTTATATGCAAAGTTTAATAAATATAATATAATGTACTTAGTATTATACTTTTTGGAGGAGATGTAAATGAAAGAACAATTTGTAAAAAAAATTAGTTTAAGTTGCATAGTTTTTGTTTTAGTAATTATATTAGCTTTTATGAGTGTTTATGCTATTGAAACTGGAACGGAATCTAGTGATAGAAATTATCAAGTTTCTATCGATGTAAAAGATAATGAAACAAATCATACTTATGAAGCTTATCAAATTTTAGTTGGTGATTTATTTTATGAAACTCAAGGAGAAGGTGAGGATGCAAAAACAGTTCCAATATTATCTAATGTTAAATGGGGAAATGGAATTAATAGTGAAAATTTACTAAATGAATTAAAGGCAGATGACGTTTTTAAAGTTGAAGTAAAAACTGAAGAATTAGAAACTACAAGTGGAGAAAACAAAGAAAATATTTTTTCTAAAGCTTTAACAGCAAGTGAAGTAGCAAAAATAGTAGATACTTTTGATGATGATTCAGAATTATCTAAAGCTTTTGCTAGTCATGTTGGTAATAATCTACAAAATCCCCCTTGTGGTACGGCGGAATATGATTCAACTTCTAATGGATATACTATTTCAAATCTTAGCGCAGGTTATTATTTTATAAAAGATAAAGACAATACTTTAGATGGGCAAAATAGTGCATATACTAGATATGTTTTAAGAGTTGTAAATGATGCAAAAGTTTCTCCAAAATCTGAAAAACCAAGTGTAAATAAATCATTAGATTTAATTGATGATGTTAATGTAATAGATCATGCTATAAATGAATCTTTTAATTATTATTTAACTGCTACTTTACCAGCAAATAAAGAATTTGATGAATATGAATCATATAAATTAATTTTTACAGATACAATGAGTAAAGGTATTACTTTTGAAAATATATATAGTGTTGAAGTTAAAAATGGAGATACTACTAAAATTTTAACTGAAAGTGATTATGAGGTTTCTAAAAGCGAAGAAGAAAGTAATAATATATTAACAGTAACAATAAAAGATTTAAAAAATATTGAAGATTTAAAATTAGATTTTACAAAAGAAACAAAAGTTATAGTTACTTATAGTGCACATTTAAACGAAAACTCTGTTGCAACTCAATATTCTGAAGAAGCTCAAAATTGTGAAAATATAAATAGTGTTACTTTAAAATATTCTAATAATCCTAATTTAAAAAGCAATTCAACTAGCGAAGAAGAAACTCAAAAAGAATTTTTTGGAGAAACTCCTATAGATAAAAACTATATTTTCACATACGAAGTAGATAATACAAAATGGGCTGATAATACAGATAAAGCTTTACCTAATGCAGGATTTAGATTATACGAAAAAGATGGAACAACAGAAGTTCCACTAAAAAAAGTTACAGTAGATTCAGAATATTATATTCCAGTAAAAGATGGTGAAGAAGGTGTTGAGTTAGTATCAGATTCTGAAGGAAAATTTAATATTAAAGGTTTAGATGAAGGTACTTATATATTAAAAGAAACAAGTACACCTGGAGGATATAATACTTGTGATGATATAGAAATTGTTATAAAAACTACAATGGAAGAAGATAAAGCTAATCAAACAGCAAAAGTTACTTTTGATTCAGAAACTCAAAACATGAGCAATAAAATAGTTGATATTCATGGTGTAAATTTACCAAGGACTGGTGCTACAACACTTGTTATAATTTGTGGTGCATCTACTGTTTTAGTAGTAGTTGGACTAATTCTTTCAAAAAAAAATAAGGAGGACTAATCCTACAAAATGTAGTTGAGTATTTATTTAACTTACATTTATGGTAAAATTATTATGAAAAAAATATCGAAAAGAGAAATAATATCAAAATTATTTATTTTAATTGCAATATGTTTACTTTGCTATCCTACGATTGCTGAAATTTATAATGCTTATCATTCATCTTATATAATTAACGAATATATGAAAAATGTTAATGAAATGAAAAAAGAGGTTTATGCAGAAATGCTTGAAAAGGCAAAGAGCTATAATGAACAATTAGCAAGTAAACCGCCAGATTATATATTAAGTAAAGAAGAGATGGAAGAATATATGTCAATCCTAAATGTATCTGGTAATGGAGTAATGGGAAGTATATCTATTCCAAAGATAAATGTTAATCTTCCAATTTATCACACTACAGAAGATGAATTTCTACAAATAGCAGTAGGTCATATACCAGGTACATCATTTCCTATAGGAGGTCCAAGTACAAATTCAGTTATTTCTGGACACAGAGGAATGTCATCATATAAATTATTTACAGACCTTCCAAAACTTGTAGAAGGAGATACATTTAAAATATTTGTACTAAACGAAGTTTTTACATATCAAATAGATAAAATAGAAACTGTTTATCCAGATCAAATTGATGGATTAAAAATAGAAGAAGGTAAAGAGTATTGTACATTAATTACTTGTACACCAATTGGAATTAATAATCAAAGAATTATAGTAAGAGGGCATAGAGTAGAAACAAAAGAAGAAAAAGCTGAGCTAAAAGATATAAACGTAGCTAAGCAATTGTTTACAGGAAATGTTCTTTCAACATATGAGTTAATAATGCTTAGTATAGCATTAGCATTGTTTATAATAATGTTTATATATCCATTTATAAAAAATAAAATAAATAAAAAACAAAAAGGAGATAAAAAAGAATGAAAAAAATAATAAAATGTATTTTAATTATGTTAGTAATGATTAGTTTTTCAATTAACTTATATGCGAAGGAAAATAGTGAATCTTCTTTAAATATTTCTTTTATTACAGAAAACAATACTCAATATATGGAAGGCGTAGATATTTATTTGTATAAATTAGCATCATATAATAATGATAAATTTGAATGGGATGAAATTTACAATGATTTTAAAATAGATTTTGATAAAATTACTGATGAAGATTTCGTTTCAGCAACACAAAAATTAGATGAATATGTAAAAAGTAATAATATAAATCCTAATTATAAAATTACAACAGATTCTAAAGGATTAGCAAATATTACTTTTGAAAATGGAATATATTTAATTAGTTTAAATGAAGTAGAAAAAAATAATATAGTATATAAACCATATCCATACATAGTACCTATGCCTTATATGGATGAAAAGGGTATTTCAAGTAATGAACTTTCTGTTGAATTAAAATATGATAGATATGATACACAAGAATTAAATTCACTTGAGCAAGTTCCTGAAAAAGTAGAGACACCAGTAAATTCTCAAAGTACTAAAGTAAAAGCAGGCGATTATATGCCAATAATTTCAGTAGGTTTAATAATAATTAGTTTAATAGTAATTATTATAGTTATAAAAAGAAAAAAAGATAAAGATAAATAAAATATGAAGCAGGCGATAAAAATAATCGTCTGTTTTTTTTCATTATTAGATTAGAAATAAGTTGTAATACAAAAGATAAACTTCTAAAATTGCTATATACGTAAAAGAATAGGTTATCATGATAAAAGTAATATTATTTTTATATTCAAGTAATTCTAAATTTGTTATATTAATAAAAAAGATATATAGAGTATTTGTTGAAAACCATGTGGTATTTTAAAAATAAACACATAAAGAAAGTTGAGGAAAATATGAAAATTAATAAATGTATATCAATAATTTTAATATTTTTAATTATATTTACATCTTTGCCAGTAAATGCATTAAGTGAATTATTAAGTACGCGGAACTCTCACTAAAACACAATGGGATAAGGCCTTGCATTTTATGGTTAGACATTGGCATGCTGTTAGTGAATCAAGTGCAGAAGAAAGTGTAGAATTGAATGGCGATAATAGATATTTCGTTGTTGTAGAAGGATATATTGTTCCAAAAAATGAAAATCAAGGATATGATTTTTATCTTATAAATCAAACTACTGGAGATGAAGAACAAATTTCTAATAATGGAAAAAATCTATATGATGTAGATACAGTTAATGGAACAATAAAAATTCCAGTAGATATAATAAAAGATAAAGATAATAATCCAGAAGAACATTTTTCAGGCTTTTCTATTTCAGCAGGGCATAATGCAGTAGATGCCGTTACTGAAAATAATACGGAATATTTAAAAATTTCATATGAATTAGATGTACATTTAGTAAAAGCTCATATATTTTATTCAGATGAGAAAGTTACTGTATATGGTAGCGGAGAAGATGAAGGCGTTTTTGGTGTTAGTGCAGAGTCAAAAAATAAAGAACAAGATACTGCTTGGGTTTATACATATAATACTGATAATGGTGATCATAAAGCAGGAGATGTTGTTACTACAACGGATGAAAAAACACCAGTTTTTTATGGAGAAAATTTGCCAGATGGCATAGATGAATCAATAGTCCAAAAAACAAAAGTTTATAACACAATTGAAGGTTTACATACAGATAAAACAGCAAGTGCTGTAGATGGAGATAATAGAAAATTTAATATAGATTTAGAATCATGGTATTCAGGAGCACCTCTTGCAAATATAGGTTTTGTATTAGATTCATCTGGTAGTATGGGATTTACTTCAGATAATTTAACTCCAATAAATATAAATAATATAAATTTATCTAATGAAGATAAGCAAAAATTAGAGCAAAAAGAATTGAAAGCCTCAAATTATTCTGAAGGTCGGACCAACTAATGACGAGTGGTTAAATAATATTTTTCTTACTAGTGAAGATGTTAATTTAATGCTTAATCCACATAATACAGATAATTCAAAACTTGGTGCTAGTGATTATTCTTATTTTATATTTGATCCTAGAGAAACTGTTAATGAATATGTACCTTTAGGATATTGGGACGGTTCAGTTGTAGGCGTAAAAGATAAGCTTATTGGGTATTATGAGTTTAATAAGGGAGATTATGAAGGAAACGAAAAGCGTGATTGGCTAGTAAATAGTGTAACTGGTGAAACTGCAAAATTGGTTAATCAGATAAAAACTAATAGTACAGATTTTAAATTCACAGAAGCCCAGACTCCTACAGATTGGTCTAGTGATAAACGTATAAATATGAATAAAGATAAAGGACTTAATTTAAAAAATAAGGATAAATTAAATGCCGACGAAATCCCAATGGGAATATTATTAGATGCTAAACCTTCTAGTGAGAATTTTACTATATCTTTTACTATTCAAAAAGATGAAAAGACAAAAGATATAGCTAAAGAAAATGCTCAAAATTATGTTGATATATTATATGTAGGAGAAAAAGAAATTACTGATAAGAGTCAATATTATAGAGCAATCCGTGATGGAAGTCAAACTGGTTCTGCAAGTAAAAGTGGAAGTAATTATAATAGATTTAGAGGATATAATGATAATTTAAATACAAAAGTAACAGATATAAATAATGTTTTTTCAGATACTACTTCACATAAAATAACTCTTGTATTTCAAGATGGTCAAGTAACATCATATATAGATGGAAAAGTTGCTAGTGGTTCTAATAATGGTAATAATGTAAATGAAGGTTCTATAGTAAGTTTATCTGATTACAATATAATTTTCAAAGGCTTTGATAACAACTATGATGGAGCAGAACTATTTGTTGATAATATAGCAGTTTTCGATACAGCACTTACTAGTGGTGATGTTGAAAATTTAGATAAAATAATAAAATCTGAATCAGATTTTATTGCATGTAACGAATGTTTTTATGATGATGAATCTGAAGATAGTATTGGTATGGTTTCTAATTATTTCGTAGGTTTAGCTGGAGGAACACCAGCTTGGTATTATGTTAATTATGATTCAAAATGGGAAGAAGAATATTTTAATGAAAGTGTACAATCTTGTAAAAGATTTTGGGGAATACCAAATGTAAACGAAGATCAATTAGATTTTACTGATAATATAAATGTTACGGATGAAAGACTTAAAGAGACCAATACAGGTTTTAAATATACAGCTCAAAAGAATACACCAACAGAATTTTATATAGATTCAGCTGGATATCTTCGTTGCTTCTTTACTTCATCTGCAAAACAAGATACTGCTAATGCTTCGTATGTATATTTTAAAGATGATAGTAATTATGTAAAAACAGAAGCTTTGCAACATGCAATAGGAAGTTTTACTACAATGTTAGATGAAGTTTCTCCTGAGAGTAAAATTTCAGCAGTAAGATTTAGTTCTGATAAGATTCCAGATGATCAATTAGATAAATTAGTTCTTTTAGATTGGACTAATGATCCAATAGAAGCAGAAGAGATTATGTCATTAGATCGTGGAGATGGAGGAACTGTAAAAGGAACACCTAGTGATCCAACTTCACAGAAAATAAAAGGAGAAGCATTACAACAATATAATTATGGTCTTACTGGAGGTACAGCAACAAATACTGGATTAAAAGCTTTTAAAGAAAATCTAAAAGGAAGAACTGATGAATCAGCAGATAAATATTTAATTATATTTACAGATGGTAAAGATTCTACTGGTCCTACTGAACAAGAAAAGTCAAAGCAAATAGCTGAAGAATTAAAAAATGATGGCTATACTATTTTTGGAGTAATGCTTACTGGGGGTAGTGTAGAATATAGTGATTTAGATAGTTCAGATTACCAATTAGCAAAGAAATTTTTATTAACTTTAGTTGGCGATTCAACTACTACAGAAGAAGATAGAGAAAAATTTTTCTATTCAACTGCAAAAAATGAAGCAAGCAAAGATAATAGCATAGATGCATTAACAAAAATATTTACAGATGAAATACTTACACGTATAACATATAACTTAAAAAATTATACTGTTGAAGATTATATAGATCCTCGTTTCGATTTAGTTTCAGCAGATAATACAACATATTACTTAAATGCAGATGGTAAAGTTTCAATAAAGAATACAGATGGTACAACAACAGAATATAACTTAAAAAACGATTCAACTTCAGTACCAGAAGCTACAATAGTTAATGTAAATACAGATGATAAAAGTCAAAAATATATAGATGTAAATCTATCTAATAGCTCAAATGTAGAAAAATCAGCTTGTAATGCAAGTTTATATTATAATAGTGATAAAAAAATGTATTACTTAAAATGGGAAGAACAAACAATTCCTGGCTGTGTTCCAAATGCAGACGTACTTTCAGTATGGAATGCAGAATTTACTATAAAAGCTAAAGAAGATTTTATAGGTGGTAATGCAGTATTAACTAATGGAAATGATGAAAAAGAAAACTGGGTTTATTATGAAGAAGATTCAGATAGATCTTCAGGAATAGATGATGCATTTTTAAAAGAAAAATCAGAATCTGAAGACACTATACCTAAAGAAGGCGAAGAAGTAGGAACAATGCAAACTGATTCAACTGAAACAACAGGTTCAGATCCAAAAGAGGATTTATATCCATCTAAAGGTTTCCCAAGAACAACAGTAAATGTTCCACCAAGTAATTATGAATATTCAGAAAGTCAAACTATTTATATGGGTGAAAAAATAAATAAAGAAGAACTTTCTAAAAAATTATTAGAAGATATATATAACAATAAAGAAGATATGAATGTTCACTACTATTTAGAATATCTTTCAAGATATGCTCAAAGTTTAAATAAATCTTTAGATGATTATAAAAATGATCTTATAAAAGGAAATAAAATATCTATACCATATTATTATCTTCCAAATTCACAAAAAACAAATAATACAGGAACAGAAGAACATGAAAAAGATCAACTTGGAACTTTAGATTATCAAATAATTACAGATTGCTTAGATTATTGTCCAGAAGATAGCATTATAAAGGATAGAAAAGAAAGAAAATTAATATTTACAGTTAAATACAATCCATTTCCTATTGGAAATAAAGAAGAGGAATCAACAGAATCTACAGTTAAAGAAACATCTGCTGAAGAAATAATAGATGAAGATAAAACTGAAAAAAGTAATCGTGAAATTTTAAATAATACTCTAGTAAAAGAATCAAATTACAAATGGGATAAAGAATTTAAACCAGTTGTAGGTCAAGAATTAGAAGAAAAAGAACTAATAAAAGGTGAACACAAAACAGATGAAGTTAGTGGTGAAATAGCTCTACAATTAGTTCTTACACCAGATGTACAAGAAGTAATAGCTGATGAAGAATTAACATATTCAATTGATTTAATGCGTAAATATGATGGTACAGAAAAGGAAAAAGTAGGAACATTCACTGCAAAATATAAAAAAGCAGATATTCCTCAAACATCTGAAAATGCAGAACCATTAGAAAATCAAAACACACCACAAGCAGATGAAAGTTTAAATACAAATGATGTAGAAGAGAGTAAAGAACCATCTGAAGAGGATAAATCAAATAATAAATATGAAATTGACACAAATGGAAATGTAACAATTTTAGCAACTATAGAATATAGCGAAAATTATTTAACAGAAAACGGATTACCAATTGGAACATATACATTAGAAAATGCAAAAATTACTGATTTTAAAAATCTTAAATTTGAATTACCTAATGTTATAACAGATGTGTCACAATATATATCAACTCTTTATAATTTAGGTAGCGATAAAGATCATCCAGAAAGTAATTTAGCTTCATTTAAAGAAAACAATGTTATTGTTCTTGGAGATACTACAGATACACAGAAGTTATATACAAATTATCGCTTTGGTTTACTACGCGTAACACCAATTACACAATTTGAATTACCTGAAACAGGTAAAACATCTTTAATACAACTTTACGGATTTATTATAATGTTATGTGCTTTAGGTTTCATAATAGAAATAAAAAAAAAAATAAATAATAATATTTAGAACTATAATATAAAAAACTCGAATTGTTAAATGTTTATTTTAACAATTCGGGTTTTTATTTATTCATTAAGAAAGCACCATGTAGATAGGTTAAATAAAAGCATTGTATATTAAATTAATTAGGTTATAATATAATAGTGATTTTTAAAAAACGTTACAAAAAAGAAACTTAAATGTAATATTTTTTTTATATTCATGATAAAGAAAAAGTAATATAATCTACTTATGTATATATAAATGAAGTTAATATGGAATTTATTTATAGAAGCGCAAGTTTCCGTAAATAGAACCCAAAAAAATCAATACAATTTAAATGATTTTTGAATTGGAATTAATATAACCCGTTTAGTAAAAAAATTAAAATAAGATGATAGTTTTTATACTTTAAATTTATTATATAAAAAGTAAGAAATATAAATACTATAAGTTTTAAGTAGTTAATAATAAAAATCAATATAAATAAAAAAATGGAGGAAGTTATGAAAATCAAAAAAATTATGTCAGGAATTTTAATTCTTTTAATACTTTTTAATTCATTACCTATATATGCATTAGAAAAAAGTTTTTTAAACATGCGGAACTCCTAGTGATACAGAGTGGGATGATGCTTTGCATTTTATTATAAAGCATTGGCATGCAGTAGAAGATACTGATGAAGGTATAGAAAGTAAGCAAAATTCCGTTGTTGTGGAAGGATATATTGTTCCAAATGAAGGAAACTATGAGTTTTTTCTAAAAAATGAAAAAGATAATATTACAAAAATAGATAAAGGTAATACTTCTGGTATAGGAAGTTTAGATACTTCATCTGGAACAATTACAATTCCAATAGAGTGTATAAAAGAAAAATCTGGTGAACTAGCGGAACATTTTTCTGGAATTTCTATTTCAGCAGGACATAGTGCATTAGATTCAGAAGCGAAAGAAAATAGTATTAAAATTTCATATCAAAAAAATGTACATTTGGTAAAAGCTCATATATTTTATACAGATGAGAAAATAACAGTTTATGGTAGTGGACAAGATGATGGAGTTTTTGGAGCTGGTGAAAAACAAGAAGATGCTCATCAAGATACGTCTTGGGTTTATACATATAAAACAGCTGTTAACGGGCACAATGTAGGAGATGTTGTTACAAATGGAGGAGAAAAGAAACCTGTATTTTATGGAGAAAATTTACCTAGTGGATTAACCGAAGAAAATGTTCAAAAAACCAAAGTATATAATACAATAGAAGGTTTACACACTGATAAAACAGCAAGTGTGGTTGATGGTAGTAATAGAGAATTTAATATAGATTTAGAATCATGGTATTCAGGAGCTCCTCTTGCTGATATAGGTTTAGTTTTAGATTCATCTGGAAGTATGGGATTTACTTCTGATAATTTGAAAGCTATAAATATAAATGAATTGAATTTGGATGAAAAAGAAAAAAAGCAACTTGAAGCAAAAGAATTGAAGTCATCAGATTATCAAGGGGATGGAAAACCTAGTAATGCTGATTGGGAGAATAAGATTTTCTTAACTGAAGATGATATAAATTTAATGCTTAATCCACATAATACAGATAATTCAAAACTTAGTGCAAGTGATTATTCATATTTTATATTTGATCCAAGAACTTCTGTTAATGAATATGTTCCTTTAGGATATTGGGATGGTTCTGTTAAAGGTGTTAAGGATAAGCTTATTGGATATTATGAATTTAATAAAGGAAATTATGATAAAGAAGAAAAAGCAAAAAGAGATTGGTTAAAAAATAGTGTAACAGGTGAAACTGCAACTTTAGTTAAGCAAATAAAAACAAGTCAAACTAATGAGAATAATTTTTCTTTTATAAAAGAAAATCCTCCTACTGATTGGACAGAATATAAAGGGATTAAAATGGCAGATGGTAAAGGTTTTAATATAAAAAATGATTCATCTTATGGCGAGAATGGAGTAGGGATTTTACTGGATGCTAAACCTACTAGCAATAATTTTACTATATCTTTTTCTATAACAAAGGAAAATGAAGATAGCACAAGTGATAGTCAAAATTATGTTGATATTTTATATGTAGGAAATAAGGAAAACAAAGCCGGAGATACTTATTATAGGTCACTTCGTGATGGTAAAAAAAGTGGTTCTGTTAATAAAGGAAATGGGAATAGTATCAATAGATTTAAAGGCTATAAAAGTGGTAATGGCGAATCTTTTAATGATATAATAACGAATATGAATAGTGTTTTTTCAAGTAAAACTGCTTCAATAATAACTTTAGTATTTAAAAATGGAAAAGTAACTTCTTATTTGAATGGAAGTGAAACTAATGATGAAAAAGAAGAAAAAGATATTGATTTATCAGGTAATGATATTATATTTAAAGGTTTTGATAATGGGTATGATGGAGCGGATTTATATGTTGATAATATAGCTGTTTTTGATGCTGCTCTAACTGCTGATGAAGTAAAGAATGTAGAAAATATTATAAAATCAGAAGATGAAAAATATATAGCTTGTAATGAATGTTTTTTTGATGAGTTCACAGAAGATAGTATTGGAGTGGTTTCTAAATATTTTATCGGGTTAGATGGAGGAACGCCAGGCTGGTATTATGTTAATTATGATTCTGAATTGGAAAATGAATATTTTGAAGAAGATATACAATCTTGCAAAAGATATTGGGGGATTCCAAAAAATGGAACAGATAATAAAGAAAAAGAGATAATATATACTGATAAAATTCATGGAGATGATGATGATTCTAAAGATATAGATACTGGATTTACATATAAACCAGAAAAAAGTACACCAATAGAATTTTATATAGATTCATCTGGATATTTACGTTGTTTCTTTACATCATCTACCAAACAAGAAACAGCACATGCATCTTATGTATATTATAAAGATGATAGTGATTATGTAAAAACAGAAGCTCTTCAACGTGCTTTAGGAAGTTTTTCAACTATGTTAGAAGATGTTTCACCAGAAAGTAAAATTTCAGCAGTTAGATTTAGTTCAGATAAAATTAAAGAAGAACAGCTTGATAAACTTGTTCTTTTAGATTGGACAGACGATCCAATAGAGGAACAAGATATTATGTCATTAAATCGTGGTGAAGGTGGAACATTAGAAGGTACAAGTAGTTCTCCAGACTCAGAAGATAGAGAAGCTAAATCTGTAGAACAGTTTAATTATGGGCTTACAGGTG
The DNA here is from genome assembly GCA_947630235.1 of uncultured Clostridia bacterium. GTDB lineage: Bacteria > Bacillota > Clostridia > TANB77 > CAG-508 > Scatovivens. The sequence continues at coordinate 11,826 of CANRGN010000019.1, read as the reverse complement.
GTACGGCAACTTTAACTGGTCTAAAAGCTTTTGAAAAATTTTTAAGTAATAATACAGATGAATCCGCAGATAAATATTTAATTATATTTACTGATGGTAAAGATTCAACCGATAAAGATAAGCAAGAAGAATCAAAAAAAATAGCTACTGAATTAAAAGAAAAAGGTTATACTATTTTTGGCGTAATGCTAACGGGTGGTAGTGTTGAATTTAGTGATAAGCCAGAATCAGATTATCAACAAGCAAAGAATTTTTTACTAACACTAGTTGGAAATTCGAAAACAGATGCAAATTCAGAAGTAAAAGCTACTTCAGAAAAAGATGAAGATTCAGAAACTGTAGAAGATTATTTCTATTCTACAGTTGAAGCAGATAATAGTATTGATGCTTTAACAGAAATATTTACAGATCAAATACTTACTAGAATTACATATAATTTATATAATTATACAGTTGATGATTATATAGATCCACGTTTTGATTTAGTTTCAGCTGAAAATAATATATATAATTTAAATGCTGATGGTAAAATAACAATAAAAAAACAAGATAGTTCAACTACTGAATATGATTTAAAAAATGGTTCAACTAGTGATGAACTAAAAGAAGATAAAGGCAAGAAGTATTTAACTATTACTTTATCTAATGATTCAAAAATAGAAAAGTCAGCTCGTAATGCACGCTTATATTATGATGACTCTAAAAAAATGTATTTCTTAAAATGGGTAGATCAAACTATTCCAGGTTGTATACCAAATGCAGATTATCTTTCAGTATGGAATGCAGAATTTAAAATAAGAGCCAAAGATGATTTTATAGGTGGCAATGCAGTATTAACTAATGGAAATGAAAAAAATATGAACTGGGTATATAATGATGAAGATACAGATAAATCATCAGGAGTAGATGATGCTATTTTACCTAAGGAAGAAACAGATACTAGTGAAGGTGAAACAGTAGTTGGAGATTCTAAAGATAAAGATGATAAATATCCATCTAAAGGGTTCCCTAGAGTAACAGTAAATGTACCACCAGAGAAAAATACTTTTTCAGAAGAACAACTTATTTATATGGGAGAAAAAATTAATAAAGAAGAACTTTCAGAAAAGTTAATGCAAGATACTTATAATGAATTGAAAAATACGAATTTAAAGTATTATATAGAATATCTTTCAAGATATGCAAGTAAACATTCAGATAAAGGTTCTCTAGAAAAATACAAAAAAGATTTAAAAGAAGGAAAAACTGTAACAATTCCATATTATTATCTTCCAAATTCATCAAATACTACGCTAACAGGAACTGAAGCTCATGAAAAAGATCAACTAGGAATTTTAGAATATAAAGTAGTTCCAGAAGGAGATAATTATTCTCCAAAAGATGGAATTATAAAAGATAGAAATGATAGGAAATTAGTTTTTACAGTAAAATATTTCCCTTTAAAATCAACTGAAAATATTGAGTATAATGAAGAAGAAAGTTTAAAAGAATTAACTGAACAAGAAAAAAAGCCTCGTAAAGATAATAACGAAACATTAGTAACAGAAACAGATTACAAATGGGATGAAAGCTATAAACCAGCTGTAGGAGATGAAATTTCTAAAGAAGATTTAGTAACAGGTACTCATACAACAAAAGATGTAAGTGGTGAAATTTCTTTACAATTAGTTCTTACACCAGATATACAAGAAGTAATTGGTGATGATGAATTAACATATAAAATAGATTTAATGCGTGAATATGATAATAAAGATAAACAAAAAGTAGGAACATTTACTGCTACATATAAAAAAGAAAATATGCCATTAACACAACCAGAAGAAGCACCAACTACACCATCAGAAGCTGTTCCTTCAGCAGAAGAGGTTAAAGATAATACATATCAATTAGATGAAAAAGGTAATTTAACAATATTAGCAAAAATAGATTATATTGAAGATTATATGAAAACAAATGGATTACCAATAGGAACATATACACTTGCAAATCCGCAAATAGCTGATTTTGAAAATCTTAAATTTAAATTACCTAATGTTATTACAGAAAATTCACAATACACATCTGAGTTATTTAGCTTAGGAAGTGAACATGAAAAAGTACCTTCATATTTAGCAACTTTTAAAGATAATGATAAAATAATTTTAGGAGATAAAGATACAAGTGAATCAACATACACAGATCTTCGTTTTGGATTAATGCGTGTAACTCCAATTACAAAATTTGAATTACCAAAAACAGGAAAAACATCATTAATAAAAATTTGTGGAGTTATTGGTATATTAACAATATTTGGATTTATAATTCTAGTTAAAAAAAGAAAAGATTTATAATAAATAAAAAAAGCATACTTAAAATTTTTTAAGTATGTTTTTTTTACATTAGAAAAATTATTTGCATTCTATATAAAAATTTTACATAATTTTTTAAATTGGAGTACGAACAATTAAATTAGATTTTGTAAAATGTTTTAACAGTTTAACATAAGAAAATGTATAATATTGTTATTAATTAAGAAAGTTTTTTGCAGGCTGAATAAAAGCATTGTACACAATTTTTTAAAATTGGAGTACGAACAATTAAATTAGAATTTGTAATATGTTTTAACAGTTTAACATAAGAAAATGTTTAATATTGTTATTAATTAGGAGAGGTTTCTGCAGGCTTAAAAAAAAGTGTTGTACATATTTTATCAAAATTATCACATGAACAATTAACGTAAAATTTGCAAGTATATTTATAATTTAATATTATTAATTAACGAAAAAATAGCAATTTATATTTTTAGATAAAATGTAATGAAAAAGATAAAAATACAAAAATATTATATGCGTAGTAAGTTAAGAATCAATTTTTTTTGTAATATAAATTTTATTTTATTTATACTGTAAGTAAGTTATATTATTAATTAATAAGCAAAGTAAAAGCTACTTAAACAAAAGTTTATGCTTGTTTGAGAAAATTTCTCTTTGAGTTAAGAAATCAACAAGATAATTGAAAGCGGAGGAATGCTATGAAAGTTAATAAGTTAATAACAGTATTTTTGATAATTTTAATTTTATTTACTTATTTACCAGTATATGCTTTACAAGACATGGATTTTCTAAAATATGGAACTCCTTCTAAAACCAATTGGGATAATGCACTGCATTTTATTGTTAAGCACTGGCATGCTGATGAAGATGCGCAAAATAATTTAGAAGAAAAAGATGATCAAAATATAGATATTGTAGAAGGATATATTGTACCTAAAAATGGAAAAAGTGGATATGATTTTTATTATGTTGATCAAGATAGTAAAAATATTAATCCTATAGGAACTAGTAAAGTAGATTATATAAGTTCTACTAATAGTCAAGATGGAACAATTACTCTTCCTATAAATACTATAAAAGATAGTGAAGGTAATCCAGTTGAACATTTTTCAGGAATTTCTATTTCAGCAGGACATAGTGCTTTAGATTCAAAAGATACTAATAATATTGTAATTTCATATCAAAAAAATGTCCATCTTGTAAAAGCACATATATTTTATTCAAACGAGAAGATAACTGTTTATGGTAGCGGAAAAGATGATGCGGTTTTTGGTAATACTGATAAGGAAGGTAATGATGAGAAAGATACCGATTTTGTTTATACATATAAAACAAGCGGTAATGGACATACAGCAGGAGATGTAGTAAAAAAAGACAATAAACCTGTTTATGACATAAGCAATTTACCTGAAAATGTAACTCAAAATGATGTTGAGAAAAATAAAGTTTATAGCACATTAGAAGGATTACACACAGATAAAACAGCTTCTGCAGTTGAAGGAGATAATAGAAAATTTGACTTAGATTTAGAAGCATGGTATTCAGGAGCTCCACTTGCTGATATAGGTTTAGTTTTAGATGCTTCTGGAAGTATGGGATTTACTTCTGATGATTTAAAACGTATAAATATAAATAATTTAGATTTAGATGAAAATGAAAAAAATCAACTTAAAGAAAAAGCATTAGATAAAACAAAATATACTGAAGAGAATACTCCTACTAACGAAGATTGGTTAAATAATATTTTTCTTACTGAAGATGATATAAATTTAATGCTTAATCCACATAATACAGATAATTCAAAACTAAGTGCAAGTGATTATTCATATTTTATATTTGATCCTAGAAATACAGTAAATGAATATGTACCTTTAGGATATTGGGATGGCTCTGTAAAAGGTGTTAAAGATAAGCTTATTGGATATTATGAGTTTAATAGAGGAGGAAATGATAGTAATCCTAATGAAAGAGATTGGTTAATAAATAGTGTAAATGGAGAATCTGCTAGTTTAGTAAAACAAGTAAAAACAGAGAATGCAAATGATAATATTTCTTTTGAAGATGCTGACTTACCATCAAATTGGAGTAGTGATAAACGAATAAAATTAGATAATAGTAAAGGACTTAACATAAAAAATGATTCTGGAGCAGAAGAAAGTGGAGGAGGTGTAGGAGTTTTACTTGATGCTAAACCAACTAGTAATAATTTTACTATATCTTTTTCTATAACGAAAGAAAATGATGATAATATAAATAATCAAAAATATGTTGATATTTTATATGTAGGAAAAAGGAGCAATAATTCAGAAGATGTTTATTATAGGTCGCTTCGCGAAGGGCGTGGAACAGGCTCTGTAAATGGAGGAAATAGTAGCAATAGATTTAAAGGATATGAAAATAGTGGTAATGAATCATTAAGTAATACAGTTACGAATATAAATAATGTTTTTTCTAATACAAATGCTCAAATTATAACTTTAGTATTTGAAAATGGAAAAGTAACTTCTTATTTTAATGGAACCATAGATACTGGAGCAACAAAAACTGATATTAATTTATCAGGTAATGATATTATATTTAAGGGTTTTGATAATGGATATGATGGTTCAAATTTATATGTAGATAATATAGCAGTATTCGATGCAGCTCTTACTTCAGATGAAGTTAGTAGTATAGAACAAATTATAAAATCAGAATCATCTAAAGAATATACAGTTTGCAACGAATGTTTTTTAGATAATAATAGCGAAGAAAGTATAGGTGTTGTTTCTAATTATTTTGTAGGACTAAATGGTGGTACACCAGGTTGGTACTACGTAAATTATGATTCTGAATGGACTAATGAATATTATAATGAAGAAATACAATCTTGTAAAAGATATTGGGGAATTCCCAAAAATGGAGTAGATGAAAGCCAAAAAGAAGTAACATATACTGATAAAATTTCTGAAGAAGTGGATTTTGAACATAAAGAAATAGATACTGGATCTACCTATAAACCGGAAAAAAGTACACCAATAGAATTTTATATAGATTCATCTGGATATTTACGTTGTTTCTTTACATCATCAACAAAACCAGACACAGCTAATACATCTTTTGTATATTTCAAAGATGATAGTAATTATGTAAAAACAGAAGCATTGCAACATGCTTTAGGAAGCTTTACTTCAATGTTAGATGAGGTTTCACCAAATAGTAAAATTTCAGCAGTTAGATTTAATACAGATAAAATAGAAGATGATGATTTAGATAAATTAGTTCTTTTAGATTGGACAAATGATCCTATAGAAGCACAAGATATTATGTCATTAAATCGTGGTAATGGAGGCACTAAAGAAGGCACACCAAGTGTTCCAAATTCACAAAAAGAAGATGATGAAGCAATAGAACAATATAACTATGGTCTTACAGGAGGTACAGCTACGGTTAAAGGTTTAAAAGCTTTTGAACAATTTTTAAGTGGTGATGTTGATGAAAATGCAGATAAATATTTAATTATATTTACTGATGGTAAAGATTCAACTGAAGAAAAGGAACAGGAAGAATCTAAGAAAATAGCAAAAGAATTAAAAGATCAAGGATATACAATATTTGCTGTAATGTTAACAGGTGGTAGTGTTGAAGTAAGTTCAGATGAAAGTTCAGATTATTATAAAGCAAAACAATTTTTATTAAAACTGGTTGGAAATTCAGAAACAGATACTAGAGAAGATCCAAATGAAAAAGAAAGCTATTTTTATTCTACTGCAGAAAAAGATGATAGCATAGACGCTTTAACAGAAATCTTTACAGACGAAATACTAAACAGAATAACATACAACCTATACAATTACAATGTAGAAGATTACATAGATCCTCGTTTTGATTTAGTTTCAGCAGATAATAAAATTTATACTCTAAATGCAGAAGGAAAAATAACTATAAAAAATAATGATGGTACAATTTATGGTGGTTGTGATTTCCAAAATGGTACATCAGAAAATGAATTAATAAAAATTGAAAAAGATGATGTAAATAAAAATTATATAACAGTTAACTTATCAAATAGTTCAAAAGTAGAAAAATCAGCTCATAATGCGCGTTTATATTACAATAATGATAAAAAAATGTATTATTTAAAATGGGTAGGCCAAACAATTCCTGGATGTACACCAGATTCAAAACGTCTTTCAGTATGGAATGCAAAATTTACAATTAAAGCAAAAGATGATTTTATAGGTGGTAATGCAGTATTAACTAATGGAAATGAAGCAAGTATGAACTGGGTATATAGTGATAGCGATAAAGATAAATCATCTGGAACACAAGATGCAGTTTTAACAAAAGAAGAATCAGCTCCAGAAACTGGTTCAGAAGGAAGTTCTGGAACTATCCCAGAGGTTTTAGCTTTAGATGAAGTAACAGGTACAGATCCTAATACATCAACAGAAGAAACAAAAGATGAATATCCTTCAAAAGGCTTTCCAAGAGTAACAGTAAATGTACCAGCAACTCAAAATGAATTTTCTGAAGAACAACTTATTTACATGGGTGAAACTATAAATCAAGAACAACTTTCAGAAAAATTAATGCAAGATACTTATAATAAAATTGCAAATACTAATACAAGTTTTTATTTAGAATATCTTTCAAGATATGCTACAAAAAATAGTGATACAGTATCATTAGATACTTTAAAAGAAACGCTAAAAAAAGGAAAAACCTTAACTTTACCATATTATTATCTTCCTAATTCATCAAAAACTACACAAACAGGAACAGATGCTCATGAAAAAGATCCACTTGGTATATTAGAATATAAAGTAATACCAGAAGGAGAAAATTATTATCCTGAAGGTGGAATTATAAAAGATACTAATGCTAGAAAATTAATTTTTACAGTAAAATTTATACCTTTAAATATTGATGGAAAAGAAACAACAGAAACTGAAGGTTTAGATATAAAAACTATGGAGGAAGCTCCATCTGAGTCTGAAAAAGATTCTCAAAAAGAGATAGAAGAACTAAAGAATAAATCACGTAAAGATTTAAATGATACTTTAGTACAAGAAGAGGTTTACAAATGGAACAAAGAATATAAACCAGTAGTAGGTGAACCAATTACAGATAAAGATTTAATATCAGGTACACATACAACAAAAGAAGTAAGTGGTGAAATTACATTACAATTAGTACTTACAAAAGATATAAGAGAAGTTATAGGAGATCAAGAATTAACATATTCAATCGATTTGATGCGTCAAAATGAGGATAATAAAGAAAAAGTTGGAACATTTACAGCAAAATATAAAAAATCTGATTATCCAGAAATAGATAAAGAAACTGAGATAACAAATGAAAATTCAGAAACAGATCTTACTCAAAATGTTGATACAACTATTCCTGTTGAAGGATCAGAACAAACACCGTTAACAAGTGATCCAACTATATTAGATGGGGAACCACAAGAAACTACACCAGATGAAAATAAAAAAACATCTAGACTTGATGAAAATGGTAATTTAATAATATTAGCAAAAATAAAATATGAAGATAAAGATAAATATATGGAACAATATGGATTGCCAATAGGAACATATACTGTGGAAAATCCACAAATAAACGACTTAAATAATTTAAAATTTGAATTACCTATTACCATTAAGCAAACTGAGCAATATAATGCAGAATTATTTACTATAGGTAGTAATCACGAAGTGCCACAAACTTATATAGCATCATTAGAAGAAAACAATGATATAATTTTAGGTAAAAAAGATTCAGAAAAAACATATACAGATTATCGTTTTGGTTTACTTCAAGTAACACCAATTACATATTTCGAACTACCAGAAACAGGAAAGAATTCTTTACTACAACTTTATTTCTTAATATCAATATTTACTATAACAGGTATCACAATACAAATAATTAAAAGAAGAAAATAAAATAAAAAGAAATCTGTAATTTATGCAGATTTCTTTTTATTTTCTAGAAAAGTTCTCTGTCGATATGCTAAAAAAAGTATTGCACACAATTTTTCTCAAAATCAGTACACGAACAATTTATAATATATTATTCAATATATTATAAAAGTCTAACATAAGAAAATACATATTATTTTTCTTTTCTAAACTATTAACAAAACCACAAAAATAGTTAACAATTTTAATGATTATGTAAAATATTTTTGAATAAATACAAACCCAATGTAACCATTAAGAAAATCAAAATTCTTTCAAAAAAATATAATTTATAGTATAATAAAAAAAATTAAAAAGGTTTATAGGCTACCTAATATTAAAAAACCTAAATATATAATAAGGATAAATTTATGAAAGAAAATTTAAATGAAGAAATTGAAGAACTAACAAAAATAAAATTATCAATAAATGATATTAAGAAAAATTATCAAGAAATAAATTCAAATTGTACAATAAAAAAAGATGTAAGAAAAATGATAAATATATTAGATAAAATTTATGCAGAAATATTTAATAACAATAATAATTTAAATCAATTTCGTTTTTATGGAGATTTTTATATTCCTACAATTGCAAGGATTATTAATAGATATAATAATTTAATTCAAAAAAATATAAAAACAGATGATGCTCAAAAATTATTAAGTAATATTGAACAAACAATAAAAAATCTAAATGAACATTTTGAAAATAAATATAATAGTTTTTTTGAAACTGAAATAATTGATTTGGATGCTGAAATAAAAGTTTTATTAAAGGAATTAAATAATAAATAAGGGGAATATATGAAAGAAGATAATAAAATATCATTTAAATATGAATATAGAGAATATCAAAAAAGAGCATTAGAAGAAATTAATAAATATATTGATGATAACAAAATTCATATAGTTGCAGCGCCAGGAGCAGGTAAAACAATACTAGCATTAAAACTTGTTTTTGATTTTAACCAAAATGCTATAATATTAGTACCAACAATAGCTATAAGAGAACAGTGGATAGAACGTATGTTAAATGATTTTACTAATATAGATAAGGAAATGATATCTACTGATTTAAAAAATCTAAAAAAATATAATGTAATTTCATATCAAGCGTTATATGAATATGATAAAGATGAAATAAAAAGAATAATTGAAATAAACGATATTCATACCATAGTTTTAGATGAAGCACATCATTTAAGAAATGCATGGTGGAAAATGCTTTCACAGATTTTTGAAGAACTAAAACAAGTAAAAATAATATCATTAACAGCAACACCACCATATGATGATGAAAAAAATTTTGATAAATATATAGAGCTTTGTGGTGAAATAGATGCTCAAATTAATATTCCTGAATTAGTAAAACAAAAAAATTTGTGCCCACATCAAGATTTTATTTATCTTAATGCTCCAAGCAAAGAGCAAGAACAGAAAATTAACAATTATAGAAAAGAAGCTATAAAAATAATTAGATGGTTTGAAAATAATGAATCAATAATTAAAGCAATTGCTATACATAAATTTATTATAGATTATAAAAACAATATAGATGATATAATATCAAATTATGAAATTTTTTTAATAATGATAAAATTTTTGAAGAATAAAAATATAGTTATAGAAAAATATATAGATGAAATAAATAAAAAAACATCTCCAATGAATATTAGTGATTATGAGAAATTATTTAAATATCTTTTATATAATAATGATAGTGAATTTAAAGTTATAGAAAATGTTTTAAAAGAATTGAAAAAATCTCTTACTCAAGTAGGAGCTATAGATAAAGGAAATATAAATTTATTATATAATAAAGAAATAGAAAACGAATTAAGTGAGAATATAGGAAAATTACAAAGTATAAATAATATTGTAGAACATGAATATAAATGTTTAAAAGAAAAATTAAAACTTGTTATTGTAACAGATTTTATAAAAGATGATTATTCTAATTCTGAAGAAAATGAAATAAATCAATTAGGAGTTATTCCAATATTTAAAAACATAACTGAAAAATTAGATTCTATAAAAGTAATAGTTTTAACTGGTACTACAGTAATTATTCCAACAGATTCAGTAGAAATATTTAAACAGATATGCTTAAAAAATAAAATAAAAGAAGAAAATATTGTAATAAATGAAATAGGTTTAGATTTTAAATTTTCTAAAGTAGAATTAAACAATAATTCAAAAATGGTTCAAATAATAACAGAATTATTTGAAAGTACAGATGTATCAGTTTTAATAGGAACAGTAGCTTTAATTGGTGAAGGCTGGGATGCACCTTTTGTAAATACTTTAATTATGGCAAGTTCAATATCTACTTATGTAACCTCAAATCAAATTAGAGGACGAGCTATAAGGATAGATAAAAATAATATAAATAAAGAAGCAAATATATGGCATTTAGTTTGTTTAGAAAAGCTAGGTGGAAAATATGTTAAAGGTAAAGATTTTGAAAAAATAGAAAAAAGATTTAAAGCTATTGAAGGCTTGTCCCTAAAGGAAGATAAAATAATGACTAATATAAATAGATTTGAAATTCTTAATCGGCTCTTTTTCAAATGATAATATTTTAAAAATAAATGAAACAATGAAGGAAGAAGCTAGAAAAAGAGAGCAAATTTCAGAAAGATGGGAAAAAGCTTTAGAAAATTATACTCCAAATAATAAAGTATATGTAAAAAAGAATGAAATACTTAAAAATAAAAAATTGATTTATAAACATAAAGATTTATTACCAATCGGAATATTAGATTTAACGCTTCCACCAATTTTGTATGCAGGCTCTCAAGAAATATTCCAACCACCAATTTTTCTAACTCTTCTAGCAGGTATAACCGTAGCAAATGTAGGATTTTTAACAAAAAAATTTTTGAATATAAAATATGATAAAATTGCATTAAAAAATATTTCAAAAGCAATATGTTGCGCTTTAAAAGAAAAAAATTTATTGGATAAATCAGCTAATGTAAATATAGAAGAAATAAATGGTAATTATGAAATTACACTTTCAAAAGCAGATATACATTGTCAAAATTTATTTATTAAATCATTAAGTGAAGCAATTTCCAAAAAATGTAATACAAGATATTTACTTTTAGCAAATGATAAAGTATTTAATGTTCCATCAATTTTTGATAAAAATAAAGAAAGCGCAGAATTTTTTAGAAAAGCTTATGTAAAAAATAATTTTACTATGAATTCAAAAATAATTTATAGCAAAAATGGAATAGGGAAATTAGAAAAATTAAAATTATTATTAAAACAAGAAAATGATGAAATAAATGAAGAGCAAATAATTTTTGATGGTAAAGTAGATATAGATTGGTTATCATCTGTATTAGGAATATAAAATTAATTTGTATAAAGAACAAAAGTAGGCTTTTTCTCATGTAAAATATATTGTAAAATTTACGTTATATTGTTTGTGGTAAATAAATACTATCTAAGGCGATTACTGCTTATAAATTTCTTTAGAAAATAAAAGAGCAAATGATAAATTTGTAAAAAAATAAACACTGTGGAAAAATCCACAGTGCCGATGCGAACTATACAAAC